>JAZUGI010000153.1:0-19762 GCA_045641125.1 Akkermansia sp. | reverse complement strand
TAGGGAGTTCTGGGTCTTGGCCATGCAGACGGGCAGGTTGGTGAGCCCGTTGCGCTCCATGAGGTCCAGCTTCTTGAGCGCGGCCTTGGTGAGCACCACGCCGTCCGCGCCGTAGACCTTGCGTGCGATGGTCTCCATGCGCTCCTTGACGGGGATGTCCAGCTCGTAGAGGCACTTGAAGGGTGGGTTGTCGGCCTTCTCAATGCTCTCCGCCACGGTGGAGGCGAGCTCCTTGGCACCCTGGCCGCCCTCGCCGAAGACGTTGGCCACGGCGCAGCCCACGCCCATCTCGGCACAGAGCTTCTTCACCTCGGCAATCTCCTCCTCCGTGTCGGTGGCGGCAAAGAGGTTGATGGCCACGGTGACCGGGCGGTTGTAGAGCTTGGCGCTGGAGATGTGCGCGGCCAGGTTCTCCAAGCCCTTGCGCACGGCCTCCGCGTTGGGGGGATCGAGCTCCTTCTTGTTGACGCCGCCGTGCATCTTGAGCGCGCGGATGGTGGCCACAATGACAATCGCATCCGGGGAGAGGCCGCTCTGGCGGCACTTGATGTCCAAGAATTTCTCCGCGCCCAGGTCAAAGGCGAATCCGGCCTCCGTGACCGTGTAGTCGCTGCAGGCCAGGGCCATGCGGGTGGCAAGCACGGAGTTGCAGCCGTGCGCAATGTTGGCGAACGGACCGCCGTGCACAAACGCGGGCACGCCCTCCAGGCTCTGCACCAGGTTGGGGTTGATGGCATCCTTCAGGATGGACAGCATGGCGTCCGTCACGCCGAACTCCTTCGCGTACACGGCCTCGTCCTCCGCGGTGAAGCCCACCACGATGTTGTCGATGCGGCGGCGCAGGTCATCGAGGCTCTCGGCCAGGCAGAAGCAGGCCATCACCTCGGAAGCCGGGGTGATGTTGAAGCCTTCCTCGCGCGGCACGCCGTTGCGGTTCAAGCCCACCACAATGCTGCGCAGGGCGCGGTCGTTCATGTCGATCACGCGCTTCCAGGTCACCTTGTTCTGGTCCAGCTTGGTGGTGCGGTAGAAGAGCGCGTTGTCAATCACTGCGGAAAGCAGGTTGTTTGCGGCGGTGATGGCGGAGAAGTCGCCGTTGAAACAAAGGTTGATGCTCACGCCGGGGGTGATGGAGGAGGCGCCGCCGCCGGTGGCGCCGCCCTTGCGGCCGAACACCGGGCCCATGGAGGGCTCTCTCAATGCCAGGCAGGAGCGCTTGCCGATGGCCTGCAGGCCTTGCGCCAGGCCGATGGAAACCGTGGTCTTGCCCTCACCGGCGGGCGTGGGCGTGAGCGCGCTCACAAGGATGAGGCGGCCCTGCTTGCGGTTTTCCCGGAGGGCTGCTATGTCCACCTTGGCCTTGTCGCGCCCGTAGGGGATGACAAACTTCTCATCCAAGCCGAGCTTGGATGCCATCTTGGCAACAAAAGACTCTTCCGTCATGTCCCTATACTAGCACAGCCAGCCCGCAACTTGCAATACCTATCTCACCCCCGCGCGCGGCATGCTCATGTGTCCCAAAGATTGAGTTTGTCTTTTTCTGCGCATTGATAGGCAATCGTTAGGAAAATCGACCAAAATTCAAGCCCCCTCCTTTGAATTTTGTCAGTATAGGCGGCTTGAGACGTGCAACCGGAGACGCCATCCACCCCGCGGAGCGGGGTTCGGTATAGAGACATTAGGATGGTGGTTGCCCCCAGCGCTTCCGCACTGGGCTAACTTTGAGTCGCCATCGGAATGGCTCCACAACACGGTTTTACCATGGTACGGAAAGTGGGGCAAGGCGGAATTCCCGCAAATCTGCACGCACCATCATCCCTGCTTTGGCAGGAAATACCCCCTCTGCTTGTCGGAGATGGGCAGGCCGGTGATTTCCATGACGCGCAGCATCTCCTCCCAGAGGCGGCGGCGCTCCGCGAGATCGCTGGTGCGCAGCAGGTAGCTGGGATGGTGGGTGACCACCACCGGCACGCCGCGGTAGGTGTTGCTGCCGCCCTGGTAGTCGGACAGCGGCAGGTTGCCGCGCTGCAGCAGCGCGCGCGCCACCAGCACGCCGAAGGCCACAATCACCTTGGGGCGCACCAGCGCCATCTCAAAATCCAGCACCGGCAGGCAGGCGCGTATCTCCTGCTCGGAGGGGGGGCGCGTGTTGATGGTCTGGCGCGGCTGCGACGGGCGGAACTTCACGAGCGGGGTCAGGTAGACGTCCTTGCGCTCCAAGCCCATGGCCTTCAGCATACCGTCCAGTTTCCCGCCGGCCTCCCCTTGCAGGGGGCGTCCCTCCTTCTCGTCCTGGTAACCGGGGGCATCCGACACCATCATGATGTCCGCTTCCGGGTTTCCTTCACCAAAAACAGGCGTTTCACGCAAAGTTCCAAGCTGGCAGATAGGTTCCCAAGAGGGCAGGACGGCGCGCATGGCCTGCCAGGCCTCCTGCGCGTTTCGGCCGCCGGGACGGAAGAGCCTGGCGCTCTCTTGCGGGGCTTCCGGCGCGGATGGCGTCTCCAGGCTCTGGCGCATGGCATCGAAATCCACCGGCTCCTCTGCGGCAGGCATAGGAGACTCTGCAGGTGCAACGGGTGCGGGTTGGGCCTGGGGAGCGGGTGTTTCAGCCTTCAGCACGCGCGGTACGCCGCGCCGCGCCGCCAGCATCCACTCGCGCAGGATTTTGCGGGCGGATTCATCCACGGGCGCACGCAGTATTCCCCGCATCTGCAGGGAACCCAGGTAGTCCATCACCATGTCGCGCGCTTCCATGAAAATTCACCGTGTTTTATTGTTTCACTACGCCAAATCTTCTTCAACGATGAGGTTGTCGACGATGTACTGGCGGCGGTCGTCGGTGTTGGTGCCCATGTAGAAGCGCAGGATTTCCTTGAGGTTGTGGGCGTTCTCCAGGGAGACCTCCTCCAAGCGGATGTCATCACCGATGAAGCCCTTGAACTCGTCCGGCGAGATTTCACCGAGCCCCTTGAACCGGGTGATTTCCGGGGCCTTGCCGAGCTGCTGGACAGCGGCGTCGCGCTCGGCCTCAGAGTAGCAGTAGATGGTTTTCTGCTTGTTGCGCACACGGAAGAGCGGGGTCTGCAGGATGAAGAGGTGCCCTTCCCTGATCAGCTCCGGGAAGTACTGGATGAAGAAGGTGAGCAGCAGCAGGCGGATGTGCATGCCGTCCACATCCGCATCTGTGGCAATGACAACCTTGTTGTAGCGCAGGTCCTCGATGCTGCGGTCAATGTTGAGGGCGAGGTGCAGGAAATCCAGCTCCTCGTTGCACTTCTCCTCGAAAAGGGCGGCGCGCTTCATGCCGAAGCTGTTGGCGGGCTTGCCGCGCAGGGAGAACACGGCCTGCGTTTCCGCATCGCGCGCGGTGGTGATGGAACCGGATGCGGAGTCGCCCTCCGTGATGAAGAGCATGGTTTCCTTGGCGCGCTTGTGCTTGGTGTCGAAATGCACGCGGCAATCGCGCAGCTTGCGGGTGTGCACCTTGGCCTTCTTGGCGCGGTCGCGCGCCACCTTGCCGGTAACGCCGGCCACCTCCTTGCGGGTTTTCTCGCTCTCCTTGATTTTCTCCTCGATGGCGGCGGCGGTCTCCGGGTTGCGGTGCAGGTAGTTGTCCAGCTCACGCGCCAGGAAATTGAGCACGAAGGTGCGGATGGTCTCCTTGTCCGGCCCCATGGTGTTGCTGCCCAGCTTGGTCTTGGTCTGCGATTCGAAGACGGGCTCGATGACCTTGAGGCTGATGGCGGCCTGAATGCCCGCGCGGGTGTCTGCGGCCTCGTAGTTCTTCTTGTAGAAGCCCTGCAGGGTCTTGGCAATGGCTTCCCTGAAGGCGGCCTGGTGGGTGCCGCCCATGGTGGTGTGCTGGCCGTTCACGAAGGAGTAGTACTCCTCCCCGTACTGGTCCGCATGGGTGATGGCCACCTCGATATCGTCCCCCACCAGGTGGATGGGCTCGTAGAGGGGCTCCTCCTTCATCTCCTCCTTCAGCAGGTCCAGCAGGCCGTTCTTGGAGGAAATGTTGCGGCCGTTCAGGCAGATGGTTAGCCCGGTGTTCAGGTAGCAGTAGTAGCGGCACATGCGCTCCACGTACTCCGGGTTGAACGCCGCGTTGGGCGCAAAGATGCCGCGGTCCACGCGGAAGGCCACGCGGGTGCCGTCCGGGTCCGTGCTCTTGCGGGTGCTGTCGCTCCCCTTCACGAGCACGCCCTGCTCAAAGCGCATGCGGCGGGTCTTGCCCTCACGGTAGGCCTGGATTTCAAACTCCTCGGAAAGCGCGTTCACGGCCTTGATGCCCACGCCGTTGAGGCCCACGGATTTCTTGAAGGCCTCGCCATCGTACTTGCCGCCGGTGTTGATCTTGGCCGCGCACTCGTAGAGCTTGCCCAACGGTATGCCGCGCCCGAAATCGCGCACCTCGCACAGGCCGTCATCGCTGATGTTCACGAGTATCTTGCGCCCCACACCCATCACAAACTCGTCTATCGAGTTGTCGATGACTTCCTTGAGCAGCACATACAAGCCGTCGTCGGCCATGCTGCCGTCGCCTAGCTTGCCGATGTACATGCCGGGACGCAGGCGGATGTGCTCCCGCCAGTCCAGCGACATGATGTCCTTCTCCGTGTAGTTGCCTTCCATGTGCGCCCATTCTACCACACGCCCCGCCAACCATCAAGCGCGGGAAAAGACAAACTCAATCGTTGGGGACGCATGTGGCGCATCACCGTGCCATGAGCTTTTCCACGTACTTGGCAAGCATGTCCACCTCTATGTTGACGCATTGGCCGGGGCGGTACGTGTGCATGGAGGTGCGCTGCCAGGTGTGCGGGGTAATCCAGAATTCCGGCTCGCAGCCGTTGTGGATGGCGGCAATGGTGAGCGACACGCCGTCCATGGCGATGCTCCCCTTGTCGATGATGTACTTGGCAAGGTGCTCCGGGATGCGGATGGTGATGCGGTGGTCCTGGCCCACGGGTTCCACGGTGAGCACCTCTGCCGTGGCATCGATGTGCCCCATGACCATGTGCCCGCCGAAGCGCCCTGCCCCGCCCATGGCACGCTCCAGGTTGCAGAGAGAGCCCACCTGCAGCGCCCCCAGGGAGGTGACCCGCAGCGTCTGCGTCAGCAGGTCGAATTCCACCTGCGGCGCTGCCACCTTGTCCACGGTGAGGCAGCAGCCGTTGACCGCCACGGAATCTCCCAAAGACAGCTCTTGGGCGAAAGGTACTTCAACAGTGAAACGGGCGCCGGTCTGCACGGGGGTGATGGCCAGCACCTTTCCGGTGCATTCTACGAGTCCAGTGAACATGTTGTGGGGGATGGGGATGAGGGTTGGCGTGAAAGGGCGAGCAGCATATCATATGCGCGGGACTCACCGCGGGCGGCTGCCTTGCGGTACCAGTAGGCGGCCATTTCCGCGCTCTGCGGGGCGCCCAGCCCGGCGGCAAAGCAGCTACCAAGCTTGAGCGCCGCCCCGGCGTGCCCGGCTCGGGCCGCGGTTTCCAGGCAGCTCACGCCGCCGGAGGGGTCGCGCGGGCAACCCAGGCCCTTCAGATAGCACTTGCCCAGCCAGTAGTGGGCATCCGCATGGCCGGCCTTGGCCGCCGTATCGAACAGGGCCACGGCCTGCTCGTAGTTGCGCTCGCCGCCGCGGCCGCGCATGAACCGCTTGGCCAGGTGCATGCAGGCTTCCGCATCACCGGCGGCGGCGCGCTCTGTCAGGTCGTCAGGCATCGTTTCGCTCCGGCTCCGCGGGCTGCTCCGTGCGCTCTATCTGGGCGGGTGCAGGGTGGCGTATGTCGTCCAAGTACTTGGTGAGGCCGTTGAGGCACATCTGGATAGCCAGCAGCACCAGGATGGTGCCCATGAGACGCGTGAGCGCCACGCTGCCGCGCTGCCCCAGTTTCACCACAATCCGGCGGGAGAACATCAGGAACACAAAGGACACCGCCCAGGCGGCAACCACGCTGAGGGACGAGGCCATCAGCGTGGGCGTGTCAGGGCACTTGGCGGCCATGATCATCACCACGGAGATGGATGCCGGGCCCACGATGATGGGCACCGCAATGGGCACCAGCAACGGTTCCGCGTTCTTGGAATCGTGCTCGGAGGCGGATCCCAGCACATCCACGCGCGGGAACACCATGCCCACGGCTATCAACAGCAGCAGGATACCGCCGGAGATGCTCAGCGTGCTCTGGTCAATCTCCATGTAGTTGAGGATGCGCTCACCCATGAAGAAGAAGAACAGCAGCAGCAGCAGCACAATCACCAGCTCCCGCCGCAGCACGTGCATGCGCCGCTTGCGCGGCACCGGCAGCAGCAGGGACTGCACAATCGGCATGATGCCGATGGGATCCATCACAATGAGCAGGGTGGCGGTGTTAAGCAAGAATGTCTTGAAATCCATGGCTTAAAATTCTTTGTGTTGAAACAGCCAGGCGGCCGTGGCCAGGTGCAGCAGCATGTACCCGCAGGCTATGGCTGCCAGGCTCCCCAGAAGACCGATGCCCAGCGGCACCCCCGCCGCAGCGGTGTCCGACACGGTGAAGATGCTGAAGTTCGGGATGAACACGGCAAAGGCGCGTTCCACGTGCTGCATGAGAGGCGTGACCCCCTGCCCGCTCAGGATGATGCTGAAGAGGTTGCCCTGGAACATGCCGATGATGTAGGCCCCCAGCGAGAAGATGATGCTCACAATGGTACCGCTCGTGAAGCAGGATATCAGCAGTGACAGGCTGGTGAGCACGCCGAAGTTCATCAGCATGGCCGCAATCCCGCGCTGCGTGTTCCAGTCGTTCCCCGCCGCGGCAACCTGGTCCAGGTACGGCGCCATTTCCTCCGCCGTGTACCCGCGCTCCGTGAGCACCTGCATCATGTCCTGCATGATGCAGGACTCGCGCATTCCCACCAGCAGCACCATCAAGCCGTCCATGAACAGCACCATCAGGATGATGAGCCCCCACACGCCCAGCAGCTTGCCCGCCAGGTAATCGAACCGCGGAACCGGCTTGCACAGGATGGTGTAGAGAATGCGGTCTTCCGTGTCGCGCGGTATCAGCAGCGCCGTGGCCGCTATGCTGAACACCAGGCCGAACACCTGCATGCAGCCCAGCGCCACATCCTTGAGCAGCTCCAGCTGCGCCACCCCCTGAAATTCTATGCCTATGCTCTCCTGGTACGGTATGAACTGCAGCGCCAGCACCAGCACCGCAAACGCGGCTGGCACCAGAAACAGCTTCATGCGCACCAGTTGGGTCAGTGTCACCCTGGCCACCGCACCTATTCTGGCGGGTTTGCTGAATACGGCTGTGGCCAGGCCCGGCATGGTGGAATCCTATTTTCGGTTGGCGTGCTCGCCGTCTTCAATGAGCTTCCAGAACGAGCGGGATGCCCCCAGCTTCTGGTCCTCGCTCCCCGCCCCCATCCCGCTGCGGAACAGGAAATCCTTGAGCGTGTCCGCGTGCAGCACACGCTGCACTACCACCTTGCCCTTTTCCTCCACCGTAAAGTAGATGCGGTAATCCTTGCTGCGGAAGCGGTAGATCTTGCGCCCCTCGCGCTCCACTACGCCAAAGCGGCTGTCGCTCGGATGCGCGTCCAGGCACGCGTCATCCACCTGAAACGCGGAGATGAGCTCCAGCTGCTCCAGGGTCGGTATGGCGGATACTTCTGCCGCGCTGATTTCGTTGAAGACTATCTGATGCACTCTTTCAGTGTACGCGAACACTCCCCCGCTGGCAAGGAAAAATAGCGTGCGCGGTTATCGGCCGGGTCTGCGCTAATTCCGCTGATGTTGCAGGGGAGAGCCGCACTGATGACAGGAAAAACGATTCTTCCTGTCCGCCCTGAGCTTAATAGCGGCTCTCTCCCCGTTGTACTCTAGCCTTACGGCAATCCAGCCCATGCATTTGGTGTGTCTCATCATCCGCGCCGCTTGGCTATTGTAACGAAATTTCTCAACAGCACACTAGCGCAGCTGCTTTCGGGCATCAGCTGATTTGGTGCAGCCCCGGATAATGAGAACAATCGCTGCTTCAGCAAGCAGTATTGCCGCAAATACAGGAATGACGACCGCTGATATGGGCATGCCAAAAGGACCTCCGCCGCTGCGCAGAAAATCACTTGTGCATACATAGGCCACCGGCATCCAGGTTAGGCCCCATATCAACAACACAAGAGCCAACCAGGGATATAGAATGTTTTTGAATATATACGAAAAGAGAAAGGCGAAATATATGCAAATATACTGCAGGAGCGCCATGAACAGCATAGGCTTGAAAAGCGCTGCTGAACAGCTCCAAAGCTCAGCTGCTTCGCCTTGTTCAATCCAGTTTTCATAGGATAAGTACAAATGAATTGCAAGAATACCTATGAGATAAACAAGGAAGAGCAATGCAATGAATCCCAATTGTTTTTTCTTGAAATAATGGTCGCATTGTTGATTTATGTTCATATTTCAAGTGGCGGTATGGTAATGTTCGTTTTATTCCTTATTTTCCAGGTTTGCTCCCTCCTTGCTGAACAGCGCGCGGCGGCGCAGCGGCGTGAAACAGGAGCTGTGGTGATACAGGTCATGCGCTTCTCTATACCCTATTAAGTCACCAAATGCCGAATTTGGCAATTTATTTTCAAAAAAAATTCGGTGTAGTTATAATGTGCTCAATGCCAATACGTAAGAGACGATTAAATTTCAAGTGTTGAGGCAAGGGGCAAACGTAGTCATCCGGTGCCATTGTTGTCCGCCGCCCGGTAGAATATGAACCGCCCTCAAACTAGCGACACAGCCAGAGTCTTCCGCCTGCGCAGCGGGTATTCACCGCGGGCGCATGCGCAACATTGCGCTTGAAAACGCGCGCGTATGCGTGTATAAAGGCGGCGACATGACGATACCGAACGAATTGACGGAGCAGCTTGGGCGCGCGCTGAAAACGGTGCTGGGAGAAACCCTGCCCGCAGATTTCACCGTGCCAGCCGTGAGCGTAGCGCAGGATTTGCGCTTTGGCGACTACCAGAGCAACGTGGCCATGATGCTGGCGAAGCGCGTGGGCATGAACCCGCGCGAGCTTGCCACCAAACTGATGGAAGCCATGGAGGACAGCCTGGCCGCCACGGAAATCGCCGGCCCCGGCTTCATCAACTTCCGCATCCGCCCGGAGTGCCTGGCCGCCCGCGCGGAAAAAATGCTCCACGACGACCGCCTGGGTGTGGACAAGGTTCAGCAGCCCAAGACCATCGTCATCGACTTCTCTGCCCCGAATGTGGCCAAGCCCATGCATGTGGGGCATATCCGCTCCACCATCATCGGCGACACGCTGGCCCGCTTGGCGCGCTTCCTCGGCCATACCGTCATATCCGACAACCATATCGGCGACTGGGGAACCCAGTTCGGCATGATTCTCTGGGGCTGGAAGAACATCCTCAACCAGGAGGAGCTGGAAAAGAACCCCATCGATGCCCTGCTCGACGTCTACAAGACGGTGAACCTGAAATGCAAGGAGGACGAAACCCTGCTGCCCCTGTGCAAGGCGGAGCTCGTGAAACTCCAGGGCGGCGACGAGGAAAACCTTTCCATCTGGAACAAGTGCATCGCCGTTACCAAGACCGGGCTGCAGAAAATATACGACCAGCTCGATATCCGCTTCGACTACTGGCTGGGCGAAAGCGCCTACAACGACGCCCTCGGCCCGCTGGTGGACAAGCTGGTGGCGGACGGCATTGCCCGTGAGAGCGATGGTGCCATCTGCGTGTTCTCCGACGGCTTCCACAAGCCGCAGAACGACCCCTTCCTGGTGCAGAAGGATGGCGAATGGGTTCCGGTGCCCGCCATCATCCGCAAGGCGGACGGAGGCTTCCTGTACGCCACCACGGACCTGGCCACGCTGGACTACCGCACCCAGAACTTCAAGGCGGATGCCATCTGGTACGTGGTGGGCGCCCCCCAGGAAAAGCACTTCAAGCAAATCTTCGATATCGAACGTATGCGCGGCGTCAGCGGCGATTTCCGCCACGTCGCCTTCGGCTCCATCCTTGGCAAGGACCGCCGGCCCTTCAAGACCCGCAGCGGTGACACCGTGAGCCTGCAAGACGTCATTGACGAAGCCATTGAGCGCGCCACCCGCGTGGTGGAGGAAAAGAGCCCGGACATGCCCGCAGAAGAAAAAGCGGCCGTGGCCAAGGCCGTGGGTGTGGGTGCCATCAAGTTCGCCGAGCTCTCCCAGAACCGCCTGAGCGACTACATCTTCGACTGGGACAAGATGCTCGCCCTCACCGGTGACACCGCCCCCTACCTTCAAAACTCCTATGTGCGCGTGCGCTCCATCTTCCGCAAGATAGAGGGCGGGTTCACGGCACCGGAGAAGCTCACACTGACCGAACCGGCGGAGCTGGCCCTCACCCGCCAGCTGGTGCGCTATGCAGAGGTGGTGCCCGCCACGCTGGACGACTGCAAGCCCAACCTCCTGGCAGCCTACCTGTACGAGCTCGCCAAGGCCTTCCACAGCTTCTACGAGGCATGCCCGGTGCTGCGCAGCGAAGGAGATACCCGCGCCACGCGAATCGCCCTCTGCGAGCTCACCGCCAGGGTCCTCAAGCAGGGTATGGGCCTCTTCGGTATCACCATGCCGGACCGCATGTAACCCCCTGCCCCACCCGCAGGAAAATGTTCCATGTGGAACAATACCTTGCCTGGCCGGCTGCCCTGCTCTGCGCAGCGGCAGCCGCCGAGCAGGCCTATACCCCCCTGCCCCTCTCCGGCGACAGCGAACCGGCTGCGCTGGAATGCAACCTGGGTCTCCAAGACACGCTCATGGGTGACCACGAGCTGGCCGCCCACCATTTCACCAATGCACTGAAGCATGATGAAAACTGCGCCCTGGCGCGCTGCGGCTCCATTCTGCTGGACAAAGATGCAGAAGACTACGCGCAGCGCCTGAACGAGCTGCAGAGGCTTCTGGAAAACTACACACCCACCCCCGCAGAAGCGCTATTCATTAACAGCCTGCTCAAACTTGCATGCAACGAAGTGAACGGCGCCGCTGCCGATTTCCGGCAACACGCCGAGCAGCACCGCAACGATGTAGCTTCCGCCTGCTGGGCGGTCTCCCTGCTGCATCTGACAGGAAAGACAAAGCAAGCCGCGGAATTGGCCGATGAAGCCCTGGCACGCCACCCCGGTGAAGTCATGCTGCTCTACCTGCGCGGTGCCGTGGAGGAAACGGCAGACAGCGTATCCGACCAGGCGCTCCACTGCGCCCAGGCGGCAGCTATCCTGATGCGCGATTCCGCGCAAGCGGAAATCCTGTATGGCAAACTGCTCTTCAAACGCGGATACACAGCCCGGAGCATTCAGCATTTCCACGTGGCACGCCAATACGCCCGCCGAGACATGCTGGAAGCCGGAAACACATGCACATGCACCTACCTGCTCGCCGGGTTGAATGAAGCCACAGCCCTTTCCTGCGCCGGACGCGACAAGGAGGCGTTGGCCTTGCGCAGAAACATGAATGCGGAAAAAATGGCAGCATTCTCTCCGGAAGCAGCCGTACTCTACCAATGGGAGACAGCCACCCTGCCGCTGCGTTCACTCATTCATGACAGCAAGCTCTCATCATCTGCTGTCAAGGCCGCCGTTCAAGTGGCCCGGAGAATTCAGACAGACGATAAGCTATACGGATACTACATCCAATGTCTGGAAGAATGCCTGTTGGCCCGCTGCACCAAAAACTCGCTCCAAGCAGAATCGCGCATCGCCTCCGCCAAGCTCATGCTCAAGCACCTGAATGATGCACCGGCACAAAGAGACATGCGTGCAGTAGTGATGCAACGCGCCAAGTACGCCGCTGCACAAGCGATCGCTTCCGCTCAATCACAACTCTACCGCGACGACAGTCAAGCCTGGTACGAGAACATCGATGTACCGGCAGATGCCGCGGGCAGATACCTGCTCCCCATTGTTCCACGTGGAACAAAGTGATTCCTTGACGCTACGCCCGGCGTCTTGTACAATATGGAGCGTGAAAATCCTTTCCCTCAGCATGCTGGCAGCGGCGTTGTGCCTGAGTTCCTGTGCATACCTGCAGACGCACAAGAACGTGAAGGAAGCCTTCCATAAATGTGAAGGCTACCGCTTGGTGGAGCCCTTGCAGCTTTATTCTGCCGGCGGTAGCTGGTATCTTGCTGTACAGCCGGAAACCATGAGGCTGCATTATCCCACGCTGCACGACAGCATTTTCCTGGAAAACAACACTGAGCCCTCCTACAGCACCATTTCTGCAGACCGTCCGCTCCAGTACCGCCGCATTTCCGGCAGCACCGCGAAAGTATTGCTGCGCAGCGACGGCTACTACACCATCAGCTCCCTCATGGAGGAAATCCATGCCTTGGATGCTGAACCGCAGAAATCGTTGCCTGCCGGTGCCACGCGTCACCAGATTCACGCCCTCGTAGAGGCACACCCGCGTGACAACACCGCCACCCTGGTGTCTCGCAAGCCTGAGAGCACTCCCGTGGTGGGGCAGGTGCTCTCCGCCGTGGATTTCGTTTGTATCGACTTGCCGGGTTCGGTTGCCTATAACGTTGCCATTCCCGTTATGGCACCCTTCGTGTTCTTTTACAACTTTATCCATGAGGATTAATATAAACCACTAATACATAGCGTTTTATATTACTTATCGACAGCGCATTGTCAGTAAGTTGTCAGTTATCGGTTGGTAACGGTGTCAATAACCGGAACTGACTTTTCGGGCGGGATTGTCTACCGCGTTACGTACAGGGATGTCATGTTGCAAAAGCGGTGTTTTCAATCAACGAGAGAAGTTACTGACAAAACTGACAAGGGTGATGATGATGAATTTCTTATTTATAAATTTCATCTTTATCATCCTCTACAATGACAAGGCGCTGGCTTTACACCGGATGGGGTCTTGGTAGAATGGAGCCATGGCAGAACGGGACACAGAATGGATGCAGCGGGCTGTTGAGCTTTCCCGCAAGGGAGTGGGCACCACAAGTCCCAACCCGCCTGTAGGTGCAGTTCTCGTCAAGGATGGCAGCATCATCGGCGAAGGCTGGCACGAAGTGGCGGGTGAGGCGCATGCCGAACGCCGCGCCATTGCCGATGCCGTGGCCCGCGGCAATGAATCCCTGTTGTGCGGAGCGACCATCTATGTCACCCTGGAGCCTTGCTCCAGCCACGGCAAGACGCCGCCGTGCACGGATGCCATCATTGAGCGCGGTATTGCACGCGTGGTCTACGGTGTGGTAGACCCGGACAAACGGCACCGTGGCCAGGCAGATGCCGTTTTGCACGCCGCAGGCATAGAAGTGCAGGGGGGTGTTTGCGAGGAGGCGTGCAGGGAAGTGCTGCGACCGTGGTTGTTTGCCACGGAGCATGGACGCCCTTGGGTGGTGGCCAAGGTTGCATGCACGCTTGATGCCAAGATGGTGCGCCAAACGGAACGCTGGATTAGCGACCCCGAGGCCCTGCGCCACAGCCACCAGCTCCGCGCGGCCTCTGATGCCATCCTGGTGGGCGGGGAAACCGTTCGGAGGGATAATCCCGCACTCACCATCCGAAAGCCCCTTGTAGGGCCTTCTGAGCGCAAAAAACAGCCTTTCCGCGTGGTGATGACCCGCTGCAGGGAAAGTTTGCCCCAGGATGCAGAGCTGTTCACGGATCATTTCAAAGACCGCACCTTGGTGTTGGAGAACGTGGAAGATTTCGCGGCCATGCTGGAAGGATTGTACGCAGGGCAGGGGGTTGTCACGCTCATGCTGGAATGCGGCGGCAAGCTGTTGCGCGAATTCCTGGATCGTGGTCTGGTGAACGAATGGATGCAGGATATCGCCCCGATTCTTTCCGGTGGCGCGGCAGATGTGGTACCCGGTGGCTTTCTGGTTCCCGAGGCGCATCTTGAGCAGGTGAACTACACGCAGGCAGGACGCGACATCATTGTCCGCGGTCTGGTTTCGCGCAATGAGTAAGCGCCATGGCATTCCAACGGTTCAAGGATTATTTGAGGCTGTCGTTCCGCCTGATTTTGGCGGTTGCCGGTATAGGCCTGCTGCTGCTGTGCTACGCGGTATTCGTGGAACGCGAATGGGTGGAGGAAACCGAATTCGTGGTGGATGCGCCGGAATGGCAGGGCAGGGAGGTGAAGCTGGCCGTGCTGGCGGATTTCCATTCACGTCCGTGTGATGGAGATTACCTCGATAATATAGTGCAGCGCACCCTTGCCATGAAGCCGGATGCCGTGCTGCTTCTTGGCGATTTCATGAACAGCCACCCGGGTTCTGCGATTGGTTCCAGCATGTCGGAGCAGGATATCGCCGAACATCTGAAACCGCTCGCCACCCTGCCGTGCTACGCAGTGCTGGGCAACCATGATTACACCTACGGTGCAAAAGGAATGTGCGAGGCCCTGGAAGGTGTCGGCATCCGCATGATGGAGGGGCGGCGGGAGAGATTGCTGGTGGAGGGTTCGCCGTTGGATATCGGCGGCATCCGCTGCCTGTACACCTTCCGCTCACCCGGCAGGGTGCCGCAACCGGAGAAGGGCGTTCCGTTCATCCTGCTTTCCCATTCCCCGTATGGCACCTGCTTTGCTCCGCGCGGAACGCTGATTACCGTGTCCGGCCACACCCACGGCGGCCAGGTTTGCCTGCCGTTCTATGGAGCGTTCTTCAGCATCGATTCCCATGTGCCGTGCTCGCGTTCCTCCGGCGCTCACGTTCTTCCCGGCAAGCGCTTGGAATATGTTTCCCGCGGATTGGGCACCAGCGTGCTGCCCATCCGCTTCTGCTGCCGCCCGGAAATCCTTCTCCTCAAAGTCCGCTAAGGCGCTTTTTCCCACCCTGATTGCCAAAAAGTCGTCCGAAAAATGTGGGAGTAATGGCAGAAAGTCGTCCGAAAAATGTGGGAGCAGTGGCAAAAAGTCGTCCGAAAAATGTGGATGTATATTGACAATGAGTCGTATATGAAGTATACTGGATTTTGGCAAGATGAGACGCTACGCGATAGAGAAACTGGAGCAATGGAAACAGCGCACAGACAGGAAGCCGCTGTTGCTGTTGGGGGCACGTCAAGTTGGAAAAACCTGGCTGATGCAAGAGTTTGGTCGCACGCAGTATAGCCAGATGGCTTATGTGCGTTTTGACACACAGCCACAGTTGCGGGAGATATTTGAGAAGGGCGCGGATATTCAGCGGATTTTGACGGCCATTCAGTATGTAGTGGGATTCCGTCCAGTGGCAGGGGAAACGCTGATAGTGTTTGATGAAATTCAGGAGTGTCCGGCGGCATTGACAGCGCTGAAATACTTTTGTGAGGATGCGCCGGAACATCATGTGGTGGCGGCGGGATCTCAATTGGGCATCCGTTCCACGTGGGGTACGGGATTTCCGGTGGGAAAGGTGGATTTTTTGCGCCTGTATCCCATGTGTTTCGCAGAATTCATGGAGGCTGCCGGATTTAAGCGCTTGGCAGATTTACTGAGTGCGGGGGATATGGATATGGTGAACACGTTTCACGCGGAGTTGGAGGAGCAATTGCGCCGCTACTATTACGTGGGCGGTATGCCTGAAGCTGTGGAAAAGTACTCGCAGAGTGGGGATTTTTCCCAAGCGCGCGAGGTGCAGCTGCGCCTGCTGGAGAGCTATGAGATGGATTTCGGTAAGCATGTGCCGGATGTCATGCTCGCGCGTGTTCAGTCACTGTGGAAATCCATACCCGGACAATTGGCACGGGAGAATAAAAAATTCCTATGCTCGTCGGTAGGGGCTCACCTGCGTATGCGTGATTTGAAAGAACCGCTGGAGTGGTTGCGCAATGCCGGTCTCATTGAGCTGGTTCCGCGCGTGAAAGTGCCTTCCATCCCCCTTTCTGCGTATGAAGACGGTGCCTTCAAGGTGTATTTTCTGGATGTAGGACTGCTGTCTGCCAAGTGCGGACTTGATTTATCCGTGCTTCTGGATTCATCACGCCTGTTCCGTGAATTCAAGGGTGCGCTGTCAGAGCAGTATGTGCAGCAAGAAATGCGTGCTGCCTGCGGCATCACCCCTTCATACTGGTCTTCTCCGCGTTCCGATGCGGAAATCGATTTCCTTTTTCAGCAAGGCATGGATATTGTTCCAGTGGAAGTGAAGGCGCAAACCAACTTGCAGGCGAAGAGCCTCAAATGGTATTGCCAGAAATATCGTCCGGCACATGCCTTGCGCTGTTCCCTATCTCCCTATAGCCGCCAGGAGGTGCCGCTGTCCATCCCGGAGACTGGATCATCTTCATACGAGCTGGTGAATTTGCCCCTGTACGCGCTTTCCCGCCTTTGGCATGTGCTTTAAGCCGTGTTCAGTGGAAAACCTTGAACATATCGGCCTGTTGTGCTAGCATGTGCGCGCGAATGATGAAAGGTTTGGCATGTATGATGGCTGCTGCGGTACTGCTGACGGGTTGCTACCCGCCACCGGTCAGCTATCCGTATACCAAGCTAGTGACGGAGCGCCGCAGCACGCTGAAGGCCAACCTGCTGGCTCTCCTGCCGGAAAACGAACGCTCGCTTCCCGCAGCGCAGGAGGAGGCCCAGTGGCTGGCCGATACCGCCTACAAGGCCGCAGCCGGTATTGCGCGCATCAACAATTCCAACTTCCCGGGCTGGGCCGGCAACGCGCTTATCAACGCCCATATCCAGGACCGCGGGCTTTGCTGGCACTACCAGCACGATATGTTCCGCGAGCTGCGCCGCCGCCACCTGGACTACTTCAAGATTGGCTGCTGCGTGCGTGATTTGGCGGAGGCTTCCGAGCACAACTGCGTGTACGTGTGCGGTATCAAGGACAACTGGCCGAACGCGTGGATTCTGGATGCCTGGATGTGGAACGGCCGCCTGAAGGTCAGCAAGGCTTCCGAGCAGGATTTGGAGCGCTGGGAGGATTTGCCTGATGTCTGCACCAACCGCCAGAGGATTTATCCGGAAGGGCATCGCATCCCCATTGAGCATTGGAGCGTGGTGCGCACCAATGACAGCAAGTACGCCCTCTTCTGGGAGAAGGAGGCGGCGGAGTCCCGCCAGTACAAGCGCATGATGGAAAACATTGAGAAGGGGCAGAAGGAGCATCCCGGCAGTCCCACCAACTACTGATGACGAGATACCTGTTATTTCTCATTTGCACCCTGTGCATGCTGCTGAGCTCATGCATGATGAAAGCCCCGTCTTTCAGCTACTACTATGAGCCGGAGGTGCGGCAGCTGCGGTTGGACACCTATAAGCAGCTGATTATGCTCCTGCCGCCCGACCAGCGCAATTTGGCGGCCGCCAAGAAAGAGGCGTCCTGGCTTGCCATCAACGGCTTCAAAGCCAGCATCTCCATTGCCCGCTACAACAACCCGCGCGGCATGGGCTGGCAGAACAACGCCCTTGTCAACAGCCCCAAGCACCTTCGCGAGCGCGGACTCTGCTGGCACTACCAGGCAGACATGTTCCGCGAGCTGCGCCGCCGCCACCTGGAGTATTTCTATTTGGGCTGCTGCCAGCGCGACGAGGGCGCGGCAGGCGAGCACAATGCCGTCTATATCCGCGCGGCGCACGGCCATTGGCCGGATGCCATCCTGATGGATCCCTGGCCCGGCAGCGGCAGGCTCACCATCTTGAACAAGCAGGATATCCTGATTGAAAAGTGGCAGGACGTACCGGACATGCGCCGCCACCTGGCCTCCGTGTACACGGAAAACCACCAATACCCCCTGGAACACTGGGAGCGCGTGCAGAGTGACGAGGACGTGGGGCACTACGTCTCCATCTTCACCCCGGAAGGCCGCAACAGCAGGCAGGGAAAAATCATGTTCGCCAACATGGAGCGCGGGCTCAAGAAGCGCAACGGCCGCCTCACCGATTATTGATAAAAACGAATCCCCCATGTTCCACGTGGAACAATGGAGGAAGGAAAGGGTTGGCCGCCGGTACCGTCAGTGGTATGAGAGCCGCGTTCCCTGAATGACAGGTGGGTGCGAGGTCGGGGATTCTCGGTTGAGTCCGTCGCGGGACGGAACATATCTCCCCTGAGCCATTGGCCCCTTAACTAATTATAACAGTCCGGGCTTGTATGACCACGCGTCACGAGCACGGCAGCCACGTTCCTTATACCACAGGGCAGGGCAGGGGGCAAGTGTTTTATGCGCGTGGTTTCTAATAGTTGGACGTGGTGGGAAAATTGAGAATTGGATTATGAATTTGTTTGTGTGCGGGAAGCACCGGCTCAGAACCTGAAGCCCACGCCTGTGCGTATGCCGTGGTAGTGCTGGCGCTTGGCGGTCACGTCTCCGTATTCGCTGCGCAGTTTGCATTTGGCGGTGTTGCCGCTGAACTGGTAGGCGGCAAACACGTTCATGGCATACCTGTCCTAAATAAATTTCTCCCGCCACCTTAACCATTGGAAAAGGTGCGTTTTCATGTTGAAAAAGGGCAAAATCAGAAAAGAACCCCCTGTTTGAGTGTTGCGGCGGGCTTGGGAGGCTTTTTACCTTGGAAGGGGAAATTGAGCCAGTACCACAGTCTGATTTTGACAAAGAGGTTTACGCGAAGGAAGAGTACCAGGTTTGAGAGGTTCCACGTCAATTGGGATTTTGCGCCAATATACTTGAGGAGCAGGATGGCGCACATGGCGGTCCACACTTGTGTGAGTACGGCGTTCGGCTTTGTGCCAATGAAACTCTTTATCCTGAGCAGCTGCTTGATGGAGCGAAAGAAGGTCTCTATGTACCACCTGTCCTTGTAGAGTGCCGCGATGGTGGCGGCACTCCATTCGAAGTTGTTGGTGAGCAGCGTCACATCGTAGCCGTGCTCCTCGTTGCGGGCCACCACGCGTCGCATGCGCTTGCCGTATTCCTTGCTGCGCGCCCCGGTCATGAGGATAATCTCATCGCTAAGAATGTTCGCGGAGGCGTCCTTGGGCAGTTTTCTCTTCTCTTCGACCTTGTAGACGATGGTCGGGTTGTGGCGAACCACGAATTCAACCTTCTTGCTGTCCCAATGTTTCAGCAGTTTGAAATCCATGTAGCCGCGGTCCGCCACCACCACCATACCCTCTTTGAATGGAAGCTTCACGGCTGCCTCGTTGTCTCCCTCCACGCCGTCGGTGACGAGAAGGAAGCTGGGCACATCCTGCTCAAAATCAAGCGCCGTGTGTATCTTGATGGCTCCCTTCTCATGCGAGTACGTCGCCCAGGGAAACGCCGAGACCGAGAGCGTCACCGTGGTGGAATCCAGCAGCTGGATCTTCTTTCCAATGTCGGGGAAATCCAATTTGACCCCCAGATGCTGTCCCAATGTTTCGAGCAGCAGGTGGTACACATCGCGGAACACATCCCAGCCCCTGTGCTCGTTCTGGTATGCCACGCTCGACTTGGACGGAGCCGCGCCCATACCCAGGTGGTTCAGGTTGCCTGTGGTGCTCTGCAGGATGTTCGAGACATCCCTGATGGAGCGGCAGTCGGCCAGGTGGCAGACCAGCATCCAGACAAACTGGTGCCACGTGTCGAACTTCTTGCACCCTTTGTCCGAATTGTGCCTTTTGACTATCCGGGCGAATGCGTTTTTGTCGATAACATCGTTGACTATCTGAGCGAGGAGTGTTATCTTGGACATGGAGATTGTTTGGTTTTGTGCAACTTCAGTCTACGACTGATTTAAACCATGTGCAATCTCCTTTTTAGCGTCCTGATATTTTCTGTCCCCCTCCCGTTGTTTGGAATTTATTTAGGACAGGTATG
>JAZUGI010000152.1:0-48427 GCA_045641125.1 Akkermansia sp. | reverse complement strand
CGTGATGCTCAAGCTGGATTCCGGCGACCGCGATGTGGCCGTGCGCAACCACTTTGTGGGCATAGCCGGCGGCGCGGATGCCAAGAGCGCGGAGGTGGGCGCCTTCGGCGTGGAAATCGGCGCCGGTATCACGCTCCCGATCGCGGAGGACGGCGGTTCCCTGTTCTTCGATGTGACAGGCGAGTTCCGCTCCGGATACTCGGAGGTCAACGGCACCGTCGGCTACCGCTTCAACTTCTGATAAATCATCAAACTCAAAGTTGTAATTTCAATTTACCATTATCGGCTGCCCGGAGAAATCCGGGCAGCTTTTTCTATGGCTTTTTGTGGCAGGCTGTTCATATACAGGCAATGAAACAGTCCGGCATGCCCATCCGCCTCTTCCACCCCGCGGAAATCACCCTCATCACCCTGCGCCCAGCGCAAAGTAATGACTAGGTACTAGGTACTATTTTGCAAATTCCCCGCGCGGACTTGTCACGCCAAAGCCCCAAAGGGCGGCGGCGGAAGCCTCGGCGTAGCCGTATCGAGTTCGTCGATACGGCGAAGACGGGTAAATCATAAATCCGAAATCCTAGCCGCCTCCCCACGCAGGAGCGTCCCCCCGCGCAGGCGGGGTAGTGACAAATCCGCGCCCAACGGGCGCACTAACTTCCCAAAATCGTACATAGTACATAGTACATCGTACATCAACATGCCTTCACCGGTGCCGCCGCCCGCGGGAGCGTCCCCCCGCGTAAGCGGGGTAGTGACAAATCCGCGCCCAACGGGCGCACTAACTTCCCAAAATCGTACATAGTACATCGTACATCGTACATCGTACATCAATATGCTTCCGGCAGCATCTCCTTCCAGCCCTCTGCCTTGAAACCGGGGTACACCCCCTTGCGCGTGATAAGCAGGGGTCGCTTCACCAGCATACCATCGCTTGCCAGCAAGGCGAGCTGTTCCTCCTCACCCATCTGCGGCAACTTGGCGGAAAGCTGGAGCTCACGGTACTTCATGCCGCTGGTATTGAAAAAGCGGCGCAGGGGCAAGCCGCTGCGCTGCCACCACTCCCGCAGCTCCGCCGCAGTGGGGTTCTGCTCCACAATATGGCGGGCATCGAACGCCGCTCCGCAATCCTCCAGCCACTTGCGCGCCTTCTGGCAAGTGCTGCACTTCGGGTATTCCAAGAATAACGTATCCATAATCGTCTGTTTTTCCAAATTCTAAATTATAAATAAGAAATGCTAAATCCTAGCCATTGTCCTCACATTGTCCACGCTAGCCTAGCATCGCCCGCCCACCCGCGCAAGCCCAATGTGCGCCCGCTTCACCCTACGCCCCGCGCAAAGGAGAGAATAAAATAGATGGAATTTCCATCAAAGGCTCCCCCTCCCACCAAGCCAAAATCTTTTGTCGCACTCCACCCGCCGCGCGGGATTTTCGCTGACAGGCAACAATAACACCATTCCTCCGATACACAGCAGGCAAACAAGTCTTGTTGAATGCTTTCACAAGGAATTGTTTTTTCCTTTATTTGAAAATGATATACCCCACAATTTGCTTGCTTATGCGAACGCGCCTATGGTAGACTGAGAATCTAGACTGCCCGGAGATGCGCGCCCACGTGCGCTGGGCGCAATGCTACACGCTTATGAGTGACGACAAGATACACGCGGTTGGAAAGAACATCACGGAAAAGGCCACCATGATTTGGAACGTGGCCGATGTGTTGCGCGGCCAGTTCAAGGCCCATGAGTATGGCCTTGTCATTCTGCCGATGACGGTTGTCAAGCGATTCCACGACTGCCTGTTGCCCACGCAGGGACAAGTGCTTGCGGAGTATGAGAAGGTGAAACATCTGCAGGTCAACGACGGTTTCCTGCGCGCCGCTTCCGGCTACCAATTCTACAACATCAGCAAGTTCACATTTGAGAGCCTGCTGGCAGACCCCGAGAATATCGAGGCCAACTTCAAGGATTACCTCGCGGGCTTCTCTGCCAACGTGCAGGACGTACTGGCCAAGTTCGAGTTCCAGAACATCATCAACCGACTGGTGGAATCCAACTGCCTCTATCTTGTCATCAAGGAGTTCGCATCGGCAAAGGGCTACCTTGGCCCGGACAAAATCAGCGCGGTGGATTGCGGCTACATCTTCGAGGACTTGGTGCGCCGTTTCTCGGAATCGTACGGAGAGGATGCCGGGGCCCACTTCACCAGCCGCGACATCATCTATCTCATGACCGACCTCCTCCTCGCCGGGGCTCATTCCAACTGGGAGAGCATCACGGTTTACGATATGGCCATGGGCACCAGTCAGATGCTCAGCTGCATGGAGGAGCGCATTCATGAGCACCACCCGGACGCAGAGGTCACGTGCCACGGCCAGGAAATCAACCCGTCCACCTACGCCATTGCCAAGTCCGACATGATGATACGTGGCGGCAACCCAGACAACATGCGATATGGCGACACTCTTTCCAACGACCAGTTTCCCGACACGCACTTCCAGTTCATCATTTCCAACCCGCCTTTCGGTATCGACTGGAAGAAGGAGAAGGAAGTCGTGGAGCGTGAGCACGCGCTGGGAGAGAACGGGCGTTTTGCTCCCGGCTTGCCCAAGATTTCGGATGGACAGCAGCTCTTTGTTCTAAACGGTCTTTCCAAGCTGGCGGAAAATGGCCGCATGGCCATTATTCAAAACGGTTCCCCCTTGTTTTCCGGCGATGCCGAGCGTGGCCCATCGGAGATCCGCCGCTACATGCTGGAGACCAACGACTGGCTGGAGGCCATTGTCCAACTGCCCAATGATTCCTTCATGAACACGGGCATTGCCACCTATATCTGGCTGTTCTCCAAGGACAAGGAGCCCCGCCGCCGGGGCAAGGTGCAGCTTATTGACGCATCCCATTGCTTCGAGCCGCGCAGGAAGCCCATCGGATTCAAGCGAAATGACATTACCAACGCTTGCTGCGGCCTTATCTCCACCGCATACAAAGACTTCAAGGATGGCTCCGTATACGGCACTCCCGATGCCTGTTACTGTGAGAGCAAGGTGTTTGACGTGGAGGACTTCGGCTACCGCAAGATTGTCGTAGAACGCCCACTTCGGGATGAACAGGGCAACATCGTCAAGAAAAAGGGCAAACCCGTGGCGGACAAGAGCCTTCGCGATACAGAGAACGTGCCGCTCAAGGAGGACGTGGACAACTACTTGAAGCGAGAGGTCCTGCCTTATGCCCCGGATGCCTGGGTGGATGAAAGTGCCACCAAGATTGGCTATGAGATACCCATGACCAGGTACTTCTACAAGTATCAACCGCCCGAACCCGCAGAGGACATTGCCGCACGCATTTCCGCTCTGGAAACAGAGATAGCCACGTCACTGAAAAAGTTGTTCAGCAAGGAGGATTGAACCATGAGCAGAGCCATGAAAGACAGCGGGGTGCCGTGGATAGGCAGTATTCCTCAAAATTGGGAAACAGGCCCTATCAAAAGCGCTGTGGCATGGAAGAGTGTAAAAGGCCACGGACAAGCAACTGTGCTCTCTCTTTATCGAGATTATGGCGTTGTTCCAAAAGACAGTCGAGATGACAACCATAATGTAACATCGACAGAAACAGATGCTTATAAGTTTGTAGAAAAAGGTGACCTAGTAATAAACAAAATGAAGGCATGGCAAGGTTCCATGGCTATATCGCAATTTGAAGGGATTGTCAGCCCTGCATACCACGTTGCGTCTCTTACAAACGAAAATGTGTATGCTCCTTATTTTAATTACCTGATACGCGACGTTTCGTATTTGCCAGAATATACCCGTCTTTCGACAGGAATGAGAATTGGCCAATGGGATTTGGCTTTTGACGATTTTATCCGCATTCCTTTTTTGCTGCCGCCCTTGGAAGAGCAAAGGCGTATCGCAGATTATCTGGATGCCAAAGCTCAAGAGGTGGATGCGGCCATTGAGAAAACGCGGGAGAGCATTGAGGAATATCAGAAGCTCAAAAAGGCGGTCATAACGCAAGCTGTGACCAAAGGTATACGCCCCAACCGTTCCATGAAAGACAGCGGCGTGGAGTGGATAGACGCAATACCGGGAGAATGGGAAATTATGAAAGTATTGAGAACGCTTGCAATGCCCGTTACAGACGGCCCTCATGAAACACCAGAACTCCAAGAGGAAGGAATCCCTTTCATTTCTGCGGAGGCTGTTTCTGCAGGAAATGGCAAAATAGATTTCTCGCACAAATGGGGCAATATCTCTCAGGAGTATTATGAGGAATGTTGTAAAAAATACAAACCTGAACTTAACGATATTTACATGATTAAGTCTGGAGCAACAACAGGGCGCGTGGCCATTGTTGAAACAAACGAGTTGTTTACTATTTGGTCGCCTTTGGCTGTATTTAGAAGCAACCCTCAAAAAGTTCATCCCAAATTCTTGTTTTACGCCTTGCAATCAGAAACGTTTTTTAAACAAGTGGAATTAGGATGGACATTTGGAACCCAGCAAAATATAGGTATGCGAACCCTGGAGAAACTCAAGGTTTGCTTGCCGAGTATTCACGAGCAGCAAGAAATAGCAGTTTTTCTAGATGAGAAGTGTGGCGCAATAGACGCATTGTTAGAGAAGAAGCAGCAAATCATTACGGAGTTGGAGAGCTACAAGAAGTCTCTGATTTACGAATACGTTACCGGGAAGAAGGAGGTACCAGCATGAGCATAGACGAAACGAACGAGAAGCGGTTTGAGAGCGACATCGAAGCGTTTTTCATCAGCCCTGCGGGCGGATATGCCAAAGGCTCTGCGGAGTACGATGCTACGCTGGGGATGTACCCGAGCGCGGTTATCGACTTCATCAAGCGGACGCAGGAAAACGAGTGGAACTGGTTTTGCCAGCAGAACAAAGTGAATCCGGAGCACAAGTTCTGCGCGGCTTTGTTCAACGCATGCGCCAAAGACGGGATGCTGTCCGTGCTGCGCGATGGGTTCAAGCACCGTGGCCAGCGGTTTCACGTATGCTACTTCAAGCCGGAATCCGAGATGAACCGCACGGCATGGGAACAATACCGCGCCAACCGTTGCGAATGCTACCGCCAATGGTACTTTTCTACCATTTGCAAGAAGTCTGTGGACATGGTGCTGGTGGTGAACGGTTTGCCGCTGTTCGCCTTTGAGCTGAAGAACCAGTACACGGGACAATGTACGGAGAACGCTATGACGCAATGGATGCACGACCGCGACCCGCGCGAGGTGTGTTTCCAGTTCAACACACGCGTTCTGGCGTGCTTCTGCGTGGACCATGTGGACGTGCGCATGACCACCAGATTGGAGCAAGAGCGCACCTTTTTCCTGCCGTTCAACCAAGGCACGGGCGGCGCGGGACAGGTTGGAGGCGCGGGCAATCCCCCGAACGAGGCGGGCTATCCCACCGCCTACCTGTGGGAGCAGGTGTTCCAGAAGGACAGCATGCTGGACATTGTGCAGAAGTTCCTGCAAGTCACCAAGAAGGTGGAGAAAAAGCCAGATGGTACCAAGGTCACCAAGCGTACTCTGATATTCCCTCGCTTCCACCAATTAGATGTGGTCCGCAAGCTGATAGCCGATGCCAAGGCTCGCGGTGCCGGGCACAACTACCTTATCCAGCATAGCGCGGGTTCCGGAAAATCCAACTCTATTGCGTGGACGGCATATCGCCTGGCCAGCCTGCACGGTGACGACAACAAGCCCGTGTTCCGCAGCGTAATTGTGGTGACGGACAGGAAGGTGCTCGACCAGCAGCTCCAGGAAACCATCTCCTCCTTCGAGAGCACGCGCGGCTTCGTGGAAACTATCGACCGCAAGCAGGGCAAGACCTCGCAGGACTTGAAGGATGCTATCAACAACGGCGCGCGCATCATCGTCACCACTTTGCAAAAGTTCCCGGTCATCTACAAGGCCGTGGAGAAGCACGGCGGGCGCAACTTCGCCATCATCGTGGACGAGGCTCACTCCTCCCAGACGGGCAGCTCCGCCATGAAGATGAAGACCGCACTGGCGGACACGGAGCAAGCCGTCTTGGAATACGCCCTGCGGCACGGTATCAATCTTGACGAAGTGGACGAGGAGGACCGCATCGTGCTGGAGATGGTGCATCAGGGGCACCACAAAAACCTGTCGTTTTTTGCGTTCACAGCCACTCCCAAGGGCACCACGCTGGAGATGTTTGGTGAGGAACAGCCGGACAACTCTTTCAAGCCCTTCCACGTGTACAGCATGCGCCAGGCCATCGAGGAGAAATTCATCCTGAACGTGCTGGATAACTACATGACCTATGACACTTGCTTCAAGATAGCCAAGGCAGTGGAGGAGAACCCGCTCCTGCCCGCCAACAAGGCAGCCAAGAAGATACGCCGATTCCAGCAGGAGCACCCCCGCAACATTGCCGAGAAGACGGCGGTCATTGTGGACACCTTCCTGAAAAACACCTCCCTGGCCATTGGTGGCAAGGGCAAGATGATGGTGGTCGCTCCCTCGCGCGTGACAGCAGTGCTGTACTTCCAGGAAATCAAGCGGCTTGTTGCCGAGCGAAAGCTGGAGAGCGTGGTGAAACCGATGGTGGCGTTCTCTGGCAAGGTGGACCTGAACGGCGAGACGTTTACCGAGCCGGGGCTCAACGTTCGCCCTGACGGCACCCATATTTCCGAGGAGCAGACCAAGGCCGAGTTCCGCCAAAACTTCAACATTCTGGTGGTCGCCATGAAGTTCCAAACCGGGTTTGACGAGCCTCTGCTCCACACCATGATTGTTGATAAAAAGCTCAAGGGCGTGGATGCCGTGCAAACGCTCTCCCGCTTGAACCGCATCGCGCCCGAAAAGGATAGCACCTTCATCCTTGATTTCGTCAACGACACCGACAGCATCCAAGCCGCATTCCAGCAGTTCTATCAGGAAACAATCCTTGAGGAAGAAGTCAACGTGGACTTGATATACGACACCCAGAAACAGCTGCGCGACTTTGCTATCTACGATGACGGCGACATCCAAAAGTTCATTAGGGTGTACGCAGCAGCCGGTGTGCAGGGAAAGGACGACCTCGGCAAGATGACCAGCGTGTTGAAACCCGCTTGTGATGCCTACAACGACAAGACGGATGATGAACGCTATCAGTTCCGGCGCTCCCTGCGCAAGCTCGCCAAGTGGTACGAGTACGTTTCGCAAATCATACGCATGTTCGACCGCGAGCTTCACGAGGAGTACCTGTTCTGCTCCTATCTCCTGTGCCTTCTCCCCGAAGACAAATCCAAGCCGGTGGATCTGAACGGCAAGCTGCGATTGGAATACTACAAGCTCAAGGAAACCCATTCCGGGAAGATTGCCCTGAACAAGGAGGACGGTGCCTTCGTTCAGGCCAAAGGTAACCGCACCAACAGCAAGGATGAGGAGAAACCCTTGGACGACATTTTGAAGTCTATCAATGAGCGCTACAACGGCGTTTTCGATGAGCGCGACAAGGTGCTTCTATACGCCTTGCTGGAGAAACTGAAAGCCAATACAAAGCTCTCCAAGCTGGCCAAGAACACAGACAAGCAGATTTTCGCCACCAGCATTTTCCCCTCATACTTTGACGAGGTTACACGGCAGAGCTACGTGGAATCCCAGAACACCTACACAAGCCTCTTTGAGGATACTGCCAAGTATAATGCCGTGATGGCCGCTCTTGCAGAGACCATCTATCGCCTTTGCTCAGGAATTGGCGGACACCTGCCCCCTGCCGAAGACTTAAACGGAATTGAGAATGAATACTTGGAAGCAGCAGAGGACGAGGATTAGAAAAGAGTATGCTTGTATTGGGAAGGAATATTTAGTCCAACCTATGTGTTTTTTGCTATAACTTTTCACAATGCTTTATTTATAATTCGCAAAATACTTGTTCAGTATTAAAAGGGAAATATCTATTATCACCTAGTTCCTCACACTGGTCGATCAAACTATTCATCATAACTTCAATGCTGGCTGCGCTGTCCAAAAAACACGCCTAAACCATTTTAGTCTATTTTTTGAAAACTGCATCCTCAGCTTCGTCGATTATTTCTGCCGCCACGCCATCTCCATTAGACAATATAGCTCCCTGTCCCCCTCTACCTCCAAGCCGCCCAATCCGGCAGGCACGTAGACATCCTGACATCAAGCCGGATATTCTGATTGTTCAGTAAAGAATCGGACAACAATAGCTGCATTTTGTCGTGCTATTGGTACGGCTATATGGAATTTGCCCTTTGAGTTTATCGTCTTTTGCATGCAACCACTCAAACATACTTAGAATTGTAATAGACAAGCAGGAACTGCAGCAGAAACATGATTATATGTGCGTAGCGCAGGGTTCGTCTATAATAAACTTGGAATAATTAATATATACCACGGATTTGAGGATTAAACAATTCGCCCGACCTCTGCAAAGAAGCATCAAAACTTGACGCTAAGTCACGCAAAAGCTCAGCGGTTATAGGAAACTCGCACTCTATTTGCGCGGCATCTAATAATGACTTATCGCGTATGTCTTTTTCGAAAACTTCAGCCTCAGTATGAGGCCTAAGACGCAAGTTCAAGAAATTGAATCGGCCAATGACTATACCTGAAAAAAAACTTTTAGATTCAATCTTTTCAATGAATGTTCGCACACTCAAACATGGCCAAATTTGATCCGTCGTATATGTTGAACGAGCTAGCATCTCACCAAAGAGATAATTAAAATAATCATAATCATCTTTGTCTGACAAGGCAGATGAAACTGTGCTATACCAAGATACTAATTGAAGATAATCAATAGTATTGTCTTGAATTGCATCCCCAGGTGATTTTTTCCAGTGATAAAGAATGCTTGTTATAGCAGATCGTATGCCTTCAAGGCGGTTTCTTTCAGTAGTCGATAATGTATCGTGTGAAAGCTGAGCGAAAATTTCACTTCTCATATTCCAAAACCAAATAAAAAACTCAGGAGAAGTAGCCAAGCGGCGCTCTATGCAACGGAATCCATGAGGAGTATCTTGCAACCATGGCTGAAAATAAAACTCGTAACGTGATAATTGCTCTAAAGTTATGCTGCTGTCTTGCTCTAATTTATCTAATATTTCGGATAGAGGGTGAGAGATTTGATGAATATTTGCTGGCATCTCAGATTGTTCTGAATTAATGATGCCTTCAAATATAATTACCCATTGATTAGTTGTTAACTCAAAAGAGAATCTGATTGCATCGAGAAACACTGTCCAATAGCGTCCCGCTTGTATCATGCATCTGTAATACAAGGGAAGAGCTGTTTGGTCTATGTAAAAATTAGGAAGATTGTATTCAGCCCAAAATTGCTTGAGAATTTGCTTGTCGTTTTCTTGAATGAACTCCAAAAAATCTTTTCTTGGAGGAAATGTTAAATACAATGTAAGTCGCTTTTGTGGCGAGAGCTGTGACGAATATATCGATTTGCACAATCTTAAAAGATCGTCAACCGAAAGACATCCGGTCACGCCTAACAGAAAATCACAAAAATGTTTTTCTTGTTCAACCTTAGACTGTATAATTAAAATATCATTTAACTCTAGTCTTAGCGCATTTGACAATATTAACGTTGAACCTACTAATATGGAATCTGAAGCTATATCCAATAGATGAATTATGCCATCTATGCCTTTTTCCTCCATGATTAAATTCATAACCTTGCTCCTTGCCTTGTTACAATAATCAATATTATGAATATAGTTCCCTTTTGTATCTCGGAAATAGTTCGAAGCCCACAAGTTGTCAAATAAATATCTATTCTTGACAACGAGATCAAGAGGTTCTGCTATCTTACAAATATTGAGGAGTTGAGCTTTAGTAACATGCCTCGCCTTCCTCCATTTTGAGTAACGCGGTGTAGTATACTCGTGAATTTCTAGCATTACTTCAAGTTTCTTCTCATCTTCTTGGCACTCAACCCATGAAACAAACGATTTCCAAATCTCTTTATTCAATGTAATTTCGAAACACGGCAAGATTTTGAAGAACTTGCGCCAAAAAATGATATCTTTATTTTCATAAGATAGAAGCCGGTGGTATGCGTCCATCCAGCACACCCATGCATCGTGTCCAGTAACGCTGACATTAAGATTTTGCTCAAATCGCCTCCAGCGAGGTTTTGAGTGTGGGAAATACATCCCATATTCTGTGGGAAATTGGTAAAAACAGACTTTTGCCGCTATATCTTGCGAAATTCCCTCTATTATTTTCATCAATTGAACTCTGTCTTCTGCACTTGCTGTAGTTTGAGGAAGTTCAGGGAAAAAGATGCCATTCAGCGTATTAAGGAAAACATTCGAATCATCAGGACGCTCTTTTGAATTTAGAATAGCAAGCAGAGTTAGCAGTTCTGTACATTTTTTTATGTACCGTGGAAACCAAGCTAGTTTCTGTAAAGCCCAGTTTACTTCATGCGTACACGAAACGGAGAAAAACGAATCTTTCTCGTTTGTATAAAAGCTTAGCAGAGAAACTTTATCCCCTTCACTGCTAATATCTGTTTCGAGTTTAGACAAGAAGTGGTCAGGTGCTGCTTCAGCTAAGTTTGGTAACAATTTTATATTGCCTCCTACTACTTGTTTATCAAAAGAGGGGAAGCAACTGTTAAAAATTTTGATGTTTTCTGACTTTGTATTAATCGGAATTTGCCAAGTTTTTATATTTTCATCAAGCAACACCAATGAATCGCATATGCTGTTCTTAAAAGCTTCAGAATATGGCTTCGGTTTAAAGGACTCCAATGATATTGGATTAATGTATCTTTCTGCTTTAAGAACTTCTATACTCAGCGCGTAGAATTTCTTTGCAATTTCTTGTGTTAAATGTTTCTTTGTGCAAGAAATTGCATCAAATTTCGATTTGACGCCAACACAGTCACCGAACTGCCATAGTGGTGAGTCATCGTGCTGCATCAAATTGCTGATCTCATCCCACATTTCCTCTTTGTTATCATAATTACAAAGTTCCCTCCATGCATCAACTTCCTTCTCGGCTGTTTTGTTACAGATGCCTAATAACGCAGCGGCTATGATTAGTCTTGCCGTTTTCCTTTCTCGTGCCCACCATGGCATTGTAATTTCTATATTTGATTAGGGCACAACATTCTTCTTAGGCAGGTTAATGAGCCGCCTGATCGATAGTACAAAGCATCTCCATCCATTCCATCATATCCAATCTTTTCCAAGCCTTCTGTAAAGTGCTTGTGGTCGATGGTGGTTAGACGTATTGCTTCGCTACTAACCTCGGAATCATATCTAATGGAAATAAAGTGGTTCGCTTTCCCATGAGGAATCATTAACTTTTCGCACTCATTATTGGAACTTACATATAGATAGTTCTGCCCATCATCGATATAATTTCTCAGTGTATCTGGATGATTTATTACAAGAACTCTGTTCTTCCAGTCTTTGATTCCTTCAAAAGCGCAGTAAAGATATGCCAGAGCTTCATCAGCCGAATCTGCAGTAACATGGAGTATTTTTGGATTAGCGTTACTCAGCCAATCTCCTATTTTGGTCTTGTGCGCTTCTACTTGTGGCGCATGCATGATAGGTTTCATTCTAGGGCTGAACGAGTTTTCCCAGCGATGCCAGCATTGCTCTAACGTAAATACCTCTCGCATAGGCTTGCCCATTTGCTCACTTAGCCATGCTTGGACATAAGGTGACCCTTCTGTCCATTGAACCAAGCGTGGCCCATCTATGACAATCACGTTCTCCCATTCTAGTTCCCTTCTTTTTTCCTCTTCCCATTTGCGCAGGCCTTCTTCATACCTGGGTGTCACAAACACGAAAGTTGTTTTCTTTCGTTCCTCCCTATTAAGAGAAAGCCTCATTTTGTAGTCTTTATCAGCTTTCTCTTTAATATCTTCGTTTGTGCCAGCTTCCCAGTGCGATCTCCCTATTGGAATAAAAGGAGTCGCTGATGTAGCAACCACGATCCCATCCACCCCGTGTATCTGTGAATCATTTCCCCCAGGGAAATCACATGATTCGATTGTTGAGTTTGTGGTGATAATGAGTTTCCTTACAAATTCTGGGAATCGGCTCCTCCCTTCAACCGTGCAGAAAAATAGTTCCAGGTCTTTAGATGAGAAGGTTTTCAATGGTCTCGCGAAACTTTGCACCGGCGTTGCGGCTCTGTCTGCCGACACTGCGGGTTCTTCTATTGCTCTCTGTAATTTCATCAAGAACGTATCAGTGACTGAATTGAACGCCTTGGCAATCTTAGTCGCCATCGCCTGAGTAAGACGAGTTTTCCCTTGAAGCATATTCGAGAAGTTTGGGCGGCTCACTTGGAGCAGCTCCGCGGCCTTCTTTACTGCCATTCCTGCTGGAAGCACTTCTTTTCGGATGTATTCACCTACATGTGTGTAGTTCTTTGCCAGCTTGATTAATGCATATTCTTCCATGTTGCGTGTAGCGTAACACGCAACACGGAAAAAGGCAATATTTAGTTCGCGTCATGCAAACTAGTGGTTTGCGATAGAATGTCTTTGTGGTCTATACGTTGTCTTTAAGCAAGGATGTGAGAAAAATACCCCATCGGGCGATGTTTTTGTGCTTTGCCTTGCAGGGCGGGGTGGAGAAAGTGGCCGGGGTAACACCTGCCCGGGGGCGGTATGGTGTAGCTTGGGGGGTGTTTGCGGTTGTGGGAGATTGGGGGACGGGTGTATGTTTTTTCCCTTGATATGACGAAGGAAACGATACTCGAACCAAGCCGCGCGGCGCTGCCGCGGTTGGTGGTGGATACCCGGGAGCAGAGGCCTCTCTGTTTCCACCATTTGGAGAGCGTGCGCGGCGCTCTGGCCACGGGGGATTACAGCATTGAGCACATGGAAAACGATTTCATGGTGGAGCGCAAGAGCGTGGCGGATTTGCTGCATAGCCTTTCTGCGGCGCGGGGCCGCTTTTTCCGTGAGCTGGCACGCATGCGGGCCGCGCGCTGTGCGCGTCTGCTCATAGTGGGTCGGCCGCTTGATTTTGCGGCGGAGCTGCAGCGGCGCGGCATTGTGCCGGGGAGCGTTGCGGGCAGCCTGGAGGCTATCAACGCGCGCTTTTGCCCGGTGGTGTGGGCAGCCACGCCGGAGCGGGCGGCGGCCTTGGTGGAGCGTTTGGCGGTGTATTACTGGGCGGGTGCGGCCAAGCCTTTTCTGCCGCGTGTGGAAATCCCCGCCTGGGCACGAGCCGGGGCGCTGGCATCCTGCAAGTGAGGAGAGCCATGGAGAAGGAAAACGCCACGATTCTTGAAGTCGCGCCGGGGCTCGCCACGAGCCCGGTGCCTTCCTTCGCCGTGGTCCAGGCGTGGTATTCGCGGATTCGCGGGGCAAGCACCCTTGATTGCGGGTTGGCGCTGAAGCTGATGGCGTTCTGCGCAGGAGACGTTATCCACCCCGCAGAGCGGGGTTTGGTACGGAGACGTTAGGACGGTGGTTACCCCCAGCGCTCCGCACTGGGCTAACTTTGAGTCGTCATCGGAATGGCTCCACATATAGCGCGCCTGTTGGCGCGTGCGCGGGGTGATAAAAACCCTCCCAGCGGGGCTGGGAGGGTTTTTTGTTGGCCCGTCTTCGCTGTACAGGCGAACCCTGTGCAGCTGCGCCGAGGCTTCGGGCCTCCGAAGCTCCGGCCCTGCGGGATTAAGAGCCGCTGGTGACCAGGAGGGGCAGGGTGCCGAGGATGATGGAGCCTGCGGCGCAGATGGCAAGGACGGTTCCGGTGACGGTGGGCACCTGGAGGGGCTTGTCTTCCGGCAGGGGCTTTTCCCAGTACATGGCGCGGATGATCTTGAAGTAGTAGTAGAAGCCGGCGGCGGCGCAGATGATCATGATGACGAGCAGCCAGGCGAGGCCGCTGAGCTCATCCATGGTGCCGATGAGGGTGAGGAATGCCTTGAGCTTGGCGATGAAGCCGAGGGTGAGGGGCACGCCTGCGAGGGATGCAAAGGCGACGGTGATGAGGAATGCGGTGCGGGGGTTGGTTTTGGCGAGTCCGCGGAAGGCGGAGATTTCCTCGCTTCCGCGCTGGGTGCGCACCATGGCGATGGCGTAGAAGGCGGGGATGGTGGCCAGTGCGTAGGCGAGCAGGTAGGTGTACACGTTGTATTCACGCGCGTTGATGCCGTATGCTCCGACGCCGAGGAAGAAGACGAGGATGAAGCCGGCCTGGCCAATGGAGGAGTATCCGAGGAGGCGCTTGGCGTTGTTCTGGTTGATGGCGCCGAGGTTGCCGATGAGCAGGGTGGCGGCTGCGATGAGAGCAACTATCCAGACGAGGATGGCGCAGAATTTGTATTCCGGCATCATGTAGCCGGAGAGCGGGGCGAAGAGCGTGCCGAGCACAACGAAGCCGCCCACTTTGGAGGCTACGGCCAGGAAGCTGGAGGTGGGGGTGGGGGCACCCTGGTACACATCCGGAATCCAGACGTGCATGGGTGCGGCGCCTACCTTGAAGAAGGCTCCCAGGAAGAGCAGGGCCACGGCCATGAGGAAGCCGCTGGTGATGGCCGGGGCGCTGATGGCGGAGCCTTGGAGCGCGGTGTGGACCACCTGGCTGTTGATTTCAAAGGTGCCGGTCATGCCGAAGTACCAGGCTGCGCCGAAGACGAGGATGCCGGTGCTCATGGCGCCGAGGACGAGGTACTTGACGCCCGCTTCCACGGAGCCCTGGTTGCGGCGGAAGTAGCCCGCAAGGGCGTAGGAGCTGAGGGTGAGCACTTCCAGGCTGGCGAAGAGCATCACAAGGTCGTGCGCCTGGGTGAGGCAGTAGATGCCGGCGCATGCCACCAGGGGCAGCGCCAGGAACTCGCCGTAGCCTTCCGGGTTGTCGCCCCCGGCAATGGAATCGCAGCTGACGGTGAAGTAGTCGTACGCGAGCAGGAGGGCGAGACCTGTGGCGATGCAGGCGAGGAAGCCGAAGAGGTTGATCGGCTCTCCCAGCAGGAAGCAGCCCGTGACAATGGCTGCGGCTCCGCCGAAGACGGCGTAGGCGCGCTTGTCGAGCTTCGGCAGGAAGGCATCCGCCATCAGGATGAGGGAGGCGATGCCGACCAGGACGAAGGCCGGGGTGAACTGGCACCAGGTGTATGAATCACAATAATGGCACATAAGGGAATGTCTGTTTCAGGTTAAGCTCCGAAGGCGGGAACGAGGTTGGAGACGAGGTAGGGCAGGATGCCGAAGAGGACGATGGCAACGGTGAGGACCAGTGCCGCGGTGGTGTCCATGGCGGAGAGGCCGGTTGCGCGGTCGCTGGTGTGGCTGACGCTGCCCTCAAAGATGTTGCGGAAGGCGCGCAGCATGTAGACGGCACTGATGACGAGGCCCCAGAGGGCGAAGATCAGGGCGAACTGCACGGGGCCGAGGCCGCCGAGCCAGTTTGCCAGGGCGCAGCAACCATCCGTACCGGGGTGCCAATCCACAAAGCAGGAGTAGAAGATGGAGAACTCACCCGGGAAGTTGGCCAGCAGGGGCAGGCCGATGGAGGCGAGCCCGGCCACGGCAAAGAGGAAGCCGAGCCAGGGGAGCTTGTGGGCGAGCCCGCCCATGGATTCCATCTCCAGCGTGCGGGTCTGGCTTTCCACCTGCCCGGTGAGCAGGAAGAGCATGGCAATGGTGAGGCCGTGCGCCAGCATGAGCAGGGCCGCGCCTTTCACCGCCAGCTCTGAGGCCACGGGGCCGCAGCCGGCCACCAGCACGGCGAATGCCAGGAAGAGGTAGCCCATGTGCATGACGGAGGAGTTGCCGAGCATGTCGTCAAGCCTGCGCTGGGCAATGGTGACGATACCGACCCAGAGGACGTTTCCGAGCAGGAGGACGAGCAGCAGGTTGTTCCAGCAGCCGAAGAGGCTCTCCAGCCCCTTGGGCCCGAAGATGTAGGCCAGGGTGAAGAGGCCGTACAGGCCGAACTTCTTGAGCACGCCTGCATGCAGCATGGCAATGGGCGTGGGTGCGCTGGCATACGCGGGTGCGGCCCAGGAGTGGAAGGGGAAGAGCGACACGAGCGTGCCGAAGCCCGCGAGCAGCAGGCCGCTGATGATGCAGCCGTGCTCCGGGGCAATGCCCGCGCGGAAGGCGTGCGCCATCATGCTGAAGCTGTAGGCGTGCATTTCCCAGCAGAGCATGAGCAGGCCTGCCAGCAGCACCATGGAGGCCAGGCCCAGGTACAGGGTGGCGGTCCACGCCACGGTGCGGCGGTCGCCGCGGCCGTAGCAGCCGATCATCACAAAGGTGGGGATGAGGGCGAGCTCATGGAAGCCGTAGAAGGCGATGATGTTGTCGGACATGAAGGCACCCATGGCTCCGGTGGAGAGGAGCAGGGCGGAGATGGCCCAGCTGCGCTCGGCGTCCTTGCCGGGGGCCTTGAGCCCGATGGTTGCGGCGAGGGTGACAATGGCGGTGAGCAGCACCATCACCTTGGCGAGGGGGAGCACGGCGGGGTCCACGGTGAGCTGCACGGGGCAGCCGAAGAGGGTGGAGGCGCAGCAATCCGCGCTGCAGTGCGGGCAGAATACCGCGCCGAGCGCCAGGATGAAGGTGGCAACGGCACTGGCAACAGCTGTCAGGCGGCCGGGAGCCTTCGCCAGGCCGATGAGGGCGGAGGCGATTACGGGGATGAGGATAAGCCAGATAAGCATGGTGGTCAAATCAGGTTAAATGTGGTAGAAGACGAAGAGGAACACAACGATGACGAGGCCGAGGCCGGTGACGAGCGCGTACCCGCGCAGCGAGCCGCCCTGGATCCAGCTGAGCAGCTTGCCCACGCGGCTGGTGGCCCAGGCGAGCCCCTGCACCAGGATGCCGCGGATGAGCGCGGTGTCCACGCCCTCGATGATGCCGGCCAGCAGCTTGTCCTGGAAGAAGCCGATGACCACCTTGTCGTAGAAGCAGTCGATGTAGAGTCTCTTTCGCAGGGCGGTGGAGATGCAGTTGCCGGCCAGGGGGTCCTGGCTGCGCTTGCCGAATCCGTAGACGATGACGGCGGCGAGCAGGCCGATGACGAGAGCGCCCAGGCTCACGAAGAAGGGCGTGCCGATTTCCATGCCGTGTGCGTGGAAGCCCGCGAAGGGCACCAGCTCATCCGCAATGAAGCCGTAGCCTGCAATCACGGCCATGACGGCCAGGATGATGAGGGGCAGCAGCATGCTGGGGCCGGCCTCCTTGGCGTGCTCCGCACCGTGGTCGCGCGCCTTGCCGAGGAAAGCCACCAGGCAGAGGCGGGTCATGTAGAAGGTGGTGAGTGCTGCCACGCCGGCGCCGATGTAGAAGAAGACGGGAGATTTCTCCAGCGCGGCATCCAGGATGGCTTCCTTGGAGAAGAAGCCGGAGGTGCCGGGGATGGCGATGAGCGCCGCGGTGCCCAGGATGAAGCAGAGGACGGTGACGGGCATGCGCTTGGCCAGGCCGCCCATCTTCCAGATGTCCTGCTCATGGTGGCAGCAGACGATGACGGCGCCGGCACCCAGGAAGAGCAGGGCCTTGAACCAGGCGTGCGTGTACAGGTGGAACATGGCGGCTTCACCGGCCAGCAGGCCCACGGCCATGACCATGTAGCCCAGCTGGGAGAGCGTGGAGTACGCGAGCACGCGCTTGATGTCATCCTGCTGCGTGGCGATGATGGCGGCCATGACGGCCGTGATGGCTCCCACGGATGCAATGACGGTGGCGGCGGTTTCCGTGAAGGCGCCGGTGCCCATGCTCACCTGCAGGCGCACCAGCATGTACACGCCGGCGGCCACCATGGTGGCGGCATGGATGAGGGCGGATACCGGGGTGGGGCCCTCCATGGCGTCCGGCAGCCAGACGTGCAGCGGGAACTGGGCGCTCTTGCCCACCGCGCCGCAGAAGAGGAAGAGCACCACGGCCGTGAGCACGGCGGGAGCCACCTGCGCGGTGGCCGCGCCCATGCCGGCAAACTGCAGCGTGCCGAAGGCGCCCGCAGTCATCAGGATGCCGATGAGGAAGCCGAAGTCACCCACGCGGTTGGTGATAAAGGCCTTCTTGGCGGCGTCTGCCGCGGAATCCTTGTGGAACCAGTGGCCGATGAGCAGGTAGGAGGAGAAGCCCACCATTTCCCAGCCGATGAAGGTCATGACCAGGTTGTCTGCCAGCACGATGGTGCTCATGCTGAACATGAAGATGCTCAGGCCTGCGAAGTAGCGGCTCAGGTTGGAGGAGTCGCCCTTCATGTAGCCCACGGAGAAGATGTGCACCAGGGTGCCGATGCCGGTGACCACGAGCATCATGCGCAGGGAGAGGTCATCCAGCAGCAGGCCCATGGACAGGCTCTTGGCGGCGTCTCCGCCGCAGGGGAGCCAGGTGTAGGCATCCGGCGCGGCGCAATCACACCTGCAGAAGAGCAGGAAGCAGCACAGCGCAAAGGTGGCCGCCGCGGAAAGGATGGAGAGAGTGGCCGCCGTCTTGGGGCATTTGCTGAAGCAAAGCCAGTCTATGGCAGCCACCACCAGCGGCAGCAGAAGGAATAGCCAGGGAAGGTTGTTCATCATAAGAAAAATCGTGGGTTAGTCTTTCATGGAATTCAGGGCGGTGCTCTCCACCGTTCTGCGGGCGCGGAACATGCAGACGATGAGGGCGAGGCCGATGGCCACCTCCGCCGCGGCAACGGCGACGATGAAGAGGGCCATCACCTGGCCGTCATAGACGGGGAGGCCGTGGGTTCCCTGTGCGCGGGAGAATGCCACGAGCGCCACGTTGGCAGCGCTGAGCATCATCTCCAGGCACATGAACACCACGATGATGTTCTTGCGGATCAGTACCCCGGCAAGCCCGATGGCAAAGAGGAAGCCGGAAAGGACAAGGTAATGCGCTAAAGTGATCATGGTGGGGAAAGGGGGTTAGTCTTTGCGAAGCTTGCGGGAGAGCGCCACCGCGCCCACGGAGCCGGCCAGCAGGCCGAAGGAGAGGATGGTGAACGCAATGCTGTACTTGCTGAACAGGGCGTAGCCGAGCAGCTTGGTATCCGGTATGCTGTTCATGGCGGGCTGCTCCTTGCCGGTGACGTGCTGCACCACTTGGGCGGCGGCTTCCGGCTTGAGCTCCGGCAGGGCGCCGCCCAGCAGGGGGGCCGCATCCTGCGCGGCGAGCGCGGGCTGAGCCTCCTCACAGCAGCAGGGGCATGCACCCGGCAGGTGAATGGCCACGCAGGTGACCATGCCGGCAAACACGGCCGCCACCACCACGCCGCAGAAGTTGGCCAGGGCGTTCGGGCGCTCCTCTGATTTGATGTCCAGCATCATCACCACGAAGAGGAAGAGCACCAGGATGGCACCCGCGTACACGATGATTTGCACAATGCCCAGGAACTGCGCCCCCATACCGAAGAGGATGCCCGCCGTGGCGGCGAAGCAGAGCGCCATGTTCATGGCAGAGGTTACAGGGTTGCGGAAGGCCACCACGCCAATGGCGAAGAGGACGGCCAGCACCGCAAACACGTAGAAAAGGATGGTTTCAGTCATGACTGGTGATTATTTGTGTTCGTTCCATTTGTTGACGAGGCCCTTGCGGGTTCCGCCGAGGCGGTAGAGCTCCTCCTTGTTGCGGACTGCCTTGCTGCGGTCCGTGGGGGTGATGAGGTATTCCTTGGAGAGGAAGATGGCCTGCTCTGGGCAGACCTCCTGGCACATGCCGCAGTAGATGCAGCGCAGCATGTCGATCTCGAACTCGGCGGGAGCCTTCTCCTGCTTCTGGCAGTTGGAATCCGGGGAGACGGGGCCGGGCACCACGCGGATGGCGCGCGCCGGGCAGATGAACTCGCAGAGCTGGCAGGACACGCAGCGCTCGCGGCCGTCCTCACCGTGCACCAGCGTGGGCGCCCCGCGGTAGTACTCCGGCAGGCGCTCGTCCCACCGCGTTTCCGGGAACTCCATGCACACGCCAATGCCGTGGCTGTTGAAGTCGTCCCTGCCGCGGCTCTTGTGGCACACGGAAAGGGCCAGGTGCTTGAAGGTGAGGGCAAGCCCCTTCACCAGCTCCACCACGTATATCTTGTCCAGGATGGAGAACTTGGGTCTTTTGATATGAATGTAGGACATGGGGGAAAGGTGGTTACTTGACGAAATAGAGGATGGCGGCGGTGAGGAAGATGTTGGCAACGGCCACCTCCAGGAAGACGAGCCAGCCGAGCTTCATGACCTGGTCCCAGCGGAAGCGGGGGAGGGTCCAGCGCACCCAGACGAAGAAGAAGATGAAGGCGAGCAGCTTCACCAGGAAGGCGATGAACTGGCAGAGCACGGCCAGCCAGTCGCAGTAGGACGCGAGCGCGGCATCTGCGCCAAAGCCGATGGACCAGCCGCCCAGGAAGAGGGTGACGACCACGGCGGAGCCGATGACCATGGCGGCGTATTCGCCCATGAAGAAGGAAGCGAACTTCATGGAGGAGTACTCCGTGTGGTAGCCGCCCACCAGGTCGGTCTCACATTCCGCCATATCGAAGGGTGTGCGGTTGGCCTCTGCGAACACGCAGGTCACGAACACCACGAAGCTGATGAGCAGCGGCAGCATGAGCAGCCAGCGCTCCATGCCCAGGCCCGCACCCCAGATGGGCAGCAGGGTCCAGCCGTTGTCCGCCTGGTACTGCACGATATCCTGCAGGTTGAGGGTGCCGAAAACCATGAGCAGCGGGATGATGGCCAGGCCCATGGAGACCTCATAGGAGATGAGCTGGGCGGTGGCGCGCAGGCCGCCGATGAACGGGAACTTGGAGTTGGAGGACCAGCCGGCCAGCGTGAGGCCGTACACGGAGAGGCCGGAGATGGCGAAAATCCACAGCGGGCCGATGTTCAGGTTGGCCACGCACATCTGGATGGCGCCGTAGCACGTATCCACATGGGAGGAGAAGGGCACCACGGCTGCCGCCACCAGCGGCGGGCCGAGCACCAGCATGGGGGCCACAATGAAGTACAGGCGGCGCACATAGGAGGGCGTGGTTTCCTGCTTCAGGAAGAGCTTGCCGCCGTCCAGGCAGGGCTGGATGAGGCCCAGCAGGGGAATCTCCCGGTCAAAGCGGAGCCACTTGCAGAGCTTGGCAATCCAGCAGGTTTCCGGCACGCCGAAGAAGTGCAGCCAGTCCTTGAGCGGCTGCTCCTTCTTGCTGCCCAGGCGCTTGAGGAGGAAGAGCGGCAGGCCCGCGCGGTTGGGGCCGGGGCGGTCCTGGATCCAGCCGGCCACGCGGCGTTCAATCCAGACGGAGATGACGACGAAAGCCAGGATGACGGCGAACATGAGCACCAGCTTGACCAGCGTGGTCAGGCTGTAGAACCAAATCTCGTTGCCCATGAGCTCGTCCCACCAATTGATGATTGTTTCCATAGTCTATTGCTAAGTGAGGTTTTTACTTCTTGGCTTTCTCACGCTCGATGAGGGGGATGGTGACCCCGGTTTCCATAATCTGCCTGCCCTGGTTGCCGATGGCGCCCCAGGTGAGGCCGTGCAGCGGCTCGTACTCTTCCGCCAGCAGGTTGAAGAGCAGTTGCGCGCTCGGGCACGCGGTGATCATCTCGTTGTCGCAACCCAGGCGCTCCAGCAGGTAGCGCAGGATTTCCCAGGTGTCGCGCGCATCGCCCACGGGCTCAATGGCCTTGTTGAGGCGCTGGATGCGGCCCGTCACGTTGATCATGGTGCCGTACTTCTCCGCAAAGGTGGTGCCGGGCAGAACCACGTCCGCATGCGGGGTGGTGCCGTCCTCGTTGTGGGAGATGGTCAGCAGGTAGTCCAGCTTGCCCAGGTCCTCTGCGGTGAGCCCGGCTGCCGTGATGTCCTCGTTCATGACCACGAGTGCGCGGATGGAGCCGTTGCGCACGCCGTTGCAGATATCCGCCAGGCCGGAGCCGTCCCGGCCCAGGATCATCTTGGAGCCGTTGGTGTTGGGGTTGCGGTCTGCGGAGATGAGCATGTTGTCGCACTCGCCGGTGCGGGGCACCACATCATACTTGGTGACGCCCAGGAGATCCACGAGAGTGCGGGTGAGGAAGAGTTCCTCATTGGTCATGCGAGCGGAAGCGACCACGGCGGTGGAATCCGCGTTGCACTTGCGGAGCTGCTCAGCCACCATGTTGAGGGTGGCATCCCAGGCGGCCTTGCGGCGGGGGGCGCCGGCATCCGTGCGCACGAGCGGGTTGGTGATGCGGTCTTCCGCGTTGATGTACTTGTAGTTCAGGCGGTGGTTGTCCGGCATCCAGCAGGAGTTCACCTCGTCGTTCTGGCGGGGGGTGATGCGGTAGACCTGCTGCTCGCGGGACCAGATGTTGATGTTGGTTCCGGTGCCGCAGTTCACATCGATGGTGGGTGTGCTCTTGAGGAACCACACGCGCATCTTGAAGCGGAAATCCTTGCTGGTGAGGGCACCCACGGGGCAGAGGTCCGTGGTGTTGAGGGAGTAGTTGCTGTCCAGGCGCTTGCCGGGGTGGCACGCAATGGCGTTGTGGCCGCCGCGGCCCACCACGCCGAGCACTTCCTCACCCACAATCTCCTTCATGAAACGCACGCAGCGGCGGCAGAGCACGCAGCGCTCCTGGTCCAGGTTCACGCGCTCGCCGATGGAGATGTTTTTGCCCTTCTTGATCTTGGATTCCGTGAAGCGGTGGGTGCCGCGGCCGTAGTCCGCGGTGTACTCCTGCAGCTTGCATTCGCCGGCCTGGTCACAGATGGGGCAGTCCAGCGGGTGGTTGGTGAGCAGGAACTCCAGCACGCCGCGGCGGGCCTCTGCGGTGAGCGGGCTGTTGGTGCGGATGCCCATGTTCTCCGCCACGGTGTTGGCGCAGGCAATGATGGCGCGGGGCATCCAGCTGATGGTCTGGTAGCCGTCTGCATTGTAGACGGGTTCAGCACCGGGGGCGAGACGCGGGGGCATGCCCTGTTCCACCAGGCACATGCGGCAGGAGCCGGCAATGGAGAGCTTGGGGTGGTAGCAGAAGCACGGCACGTGCGCGCCCACGGAGTTGCAGGCATCGGCAATGCGCGTTCCCTTGGGGAAGCGGTACCAGGTGCCGTTGATCTGGACGTTGACCTTGCCTTCAGCGGCGGCCTCGTCTTTCGGCAGTATTGCGGGTTGAGTGCTCATTCTAGGTGAAAGTTTAGTCTTCTCTGGTGAGGAACTGCGCGGCCGCGGCAGCCTCCGGGCTGTGCGGCTTGGCGGCGTTGATGGGTTTGGTGAGAGCCAGGAATTCCTCCCGGAACTTGGTGGTGAAGGCCTGTGTGGGCCAGCTGCAGGCCTCGCCGAAGGCGCAGACCGTGCGCCCGCAGATGTTGTCTGCCACGGATTTCAGCAGGTCCACGTCCTCCGGGGAACCCTTGCCCTGGCAAATGCGCGTGGAGAGCTTGTACATCCAGGGGTTGCCCTCTCTGCACGGCGAGCACTGCCCGCAGGATTCCCACGCGAAGAAGCGGTTGAGGTTGTTGAGCATCTTGGGCATGCTGCGCGTGTCGTCCATGACGATGACGCCGCCGGAGCCGCTCATGGAGCCGTGCTGGGCGATGGAGTCGAGGTCCAGCGGGATGTCGAACACGCTCATCTCGCGCACGGAGCCGTCCGGGTTCTTGGCCTTGAGCACCTCGTCGCAGCGCATGACCTTGGCGGAGGCTCCGCCGGGGATGATGGCCTTGAACTTGCGGCCGTCCTTGGGGCCGCCGCACAGGTCGTACAGGAGCTCTCCGTAGGTGAGGGAGCCGGAAACGATTTCGTAGTAGCCGGGGCGCTTCACATCACCGGAGACGCCGATGATGCGGGTACCCGGGGAGCGCTGGGCGCCTTCTGCGGCGTAGGCCTCTGCACCGCGCATCATGACCTGGCGCACCTGGCAGAGGGATTCCACGTTGTTCACAATGGTGGGGCAGCCGTAAAGGCCGATGGCGGCGGGGAAGAAGGGGGGCTTGATGCGCGGGTAGGGGCGCACGCCTTCAATGGAGTTGATGAGGCCGGTTTCCTCACCGCAGATGTAGGCGCCGGCGCCGCGGTGCAGGATGAGCTTCAGGTCGAACCCGCTGCCCAGGATGTTCTGGCCGAGGAAGCCGTGTTCCTCTGCCTCCCGTATGGCCTGGCGCACAATCTTGGCGCCCTCCGGGAACTCTTCTCGCATGTAGATGACGGCGTAGTGGGCCTGCACGGCGTAGCATGCAATCACCAGGCCTTCAATGAGCTGGTGCGGGTCCTGGTGCACCACGAAACGGTCCTTGAAGGTGCCGGGCTCGGATTCATCGCAGTTGCACACCAGGTACACGGGCTTGGTGTTGCCCTTGGGAATGAAGGTCCATTTCACGCCGGTGGGGAAACCTGCGCCGCCGCGGCCGCGCAGGCCGCTCTTCTTTACCTCCGCTATCACGTCCGCCGGCTCCATCTTGATGGCCTTCTTCAGGGTCTCGTAGCCGCCGTCCGCAAGGAAGCAGTCGATGGACGGGTTGTATCCCTCCCTGTCGATGTTGCGGAAGATGCGGCGGGTCTCCCTGGGATGCGGCTCCTTGCCGGGTTTGTAGGTAATCTCGCTCATGTTCGCAAAGGGTTACTTGTTCTTGAGTTCATCGATGAGGGCATCCGCCTTCTCCGGGGTCATCTGGGAGTGTAGGGTGTCGTTCACCATCACGTTGGGGCCGAAACCGCAGTTTGCCAGGCATTCCACCGGCTCAATGCTGAACAGGCCGTCCGGGCTCACCAGCATGGGATCCTGCTCATCCATGTCTGCGGCGTTCACGCCGATTTTCTTGCAGATGTGGGAGATGAGCTCCTCACCGCCGCTCATGGCGCAGGCGATGGTGTGGCAGACGCGGAAGTGGTACTTGCCGGGGCAGCGGCGGTGGATGCCGGGGTAGAAGGTGACCACGCCGTCCACGTGGATGGGGGTGCTCTTGCACTCCTGTGCAATCCATTCCACGGCGGCGGGGGTGATGAAGCCGAACTTTTCCTGCACCAGGTGCACGAGGGGAAGAATGGCGGACTGCTCCTTGCCTTCCGGGTACTGCTCAATGTACTGCCGCGCTTCGGCGGTCAGCTCCGGCGTCACCTCGAACTTCGGGAAATACTTTTCACCGGGGGAGGGTTCCGTTACCGCCAGGAGGTCGATGGCATCAGGTTTCTCAGACATGGTATGTAAGATGGAGGTTGAGGTTTCTGTTTAGCGGTCGCATTCGCCCTGCACAAAGTCGAACGAGCCGAGGATGGCGCCGATATCGCTCACCAGGTGGCCCGGCAGCAGGTGCGGCAGGATGGAAAGCGTGCAGTAGGAGGGGCTGCGCATCTTCAGGCGGTTGGCTATGCCGCCGCCCTTGGAATCCAGGAAGAAGCCGAGCTCGCCCTTCGGGTTCTCCGCCGCAAAGTACACCTGGCCCTCCGGCGCGTTCACGCACTGCGTGCTCACCATGAACTGGCGGATAAGCTCCTCCATGCCCGTGAGCACGTCCTTCTTGGGCGGCAGGATGCCCTTGTCCAGCTGCACCCAGATGGGGCCGCCGGGCATGTTCTTGATAACCTGGCGGATGATGCGCACGGACTGGCGGATTTCCTCCATGCGCACCTGGAATCGGGCGTAGCAGTCGCCCTCCTTGGCCACGGGCACGTCGAACTCGTAGTTCTCATAGCCCAGGTAGGGGTTGGTCTTGCGCAGGTCTCGCTCCACGCCGCTGGCGCGCAGGTTGTTGCCGGTCATGCCGCACTGCAGAGCCATCTCTCGCGGGATGACACCCACGCCCACCAGGCGGTCAATGAAGATTTTGTTGTGCAGCAGCAGGCGCTCCATCTCGTCCACGGTCTTGAGCGCGCTGTCGCAGAAGTCCAGGATTTCCTTTTCAATACCCTTGGGCAGGTCGCGGGTCATGCCGCCGATGCGCGTGTAGCTGGAGGTGAAGCGGGCGCCGCAGATTTTCTCGTACAGGTTGTGCACGCGTTCCTTTTCCTCGAAGGCGTACAGGAAGACGGTCATGGCTCCGGTGTCCATGGCGTACACGCCCGTGCCCAGGAAACAGGAGGAGATGCGGGAAAGCTCGCTGCACAGCACGCGGATGGCCTGGCCGCGCTCCGGGAGCTCCCAGCCCAGCAGTTTCTCCACCGCGCAGGCGTAGGCAATGTTGTTGCTCATGGGCGCCAGGTAGTCCATGCGGTCCGTGTACGTTACAAACTGGTTGTAGTGACAGTTCTCCGCAATCTTTTCCATGCCGCGGTGCAGGTAGCCGATCACCGGGTCGCAGGAGACGATTTCCTCGCCGTCCACCACCAGTTTCAGGCGCAGAACACCGTGCGTGGCCGGGTGGGAGGGGCCCACGTTCAGCGTCACCAGTTCGCCGCGTTCATCCGCGTCGTTGTTCATATAGTCTGCCCCGGCTTGCAAGGTATCGGGCACTTCTAAGATCTTGGTCGTCTTCATAAGCAGAGAGCCGCGCCGGGGTGCATGCCCGCACGCGCGCAGGAATTATACTCTCGACTCCCCCTTCTTTCAAGCCCAAACTTCTATGCTTTTTTATTTCGGGAATTCGGGGGGCGCAGGCACGGGAGGGACGCCACCGGGGGCAATTCATACCGCGTTTCCGCTGCGTTTCCCGTATCTCGTTTAAGTGGTGGAATGCAGGAAAACAGGCATTTGTGCACAATATGTTATTTTGTATCGTATAAGGCAAAAGCAATAGCCAATTCGGGCTGAAGCCGTCGCCGGAAGAAAAAAAGCATCCCCCGTAGGACAGGGGATGCCAAAGCCTGGCGGATTGAAGAGTGGGCTCTTCAATCCGAGAGGAAGGGGGATGCTCAGCCCTTGAGGGAGCTGGAGGGCTTGAAGGTCACGGACTTGCTGGCGGCAATCTGCATAGCCTCCCCGGTGCGGGGATTGCGGCCCTTGCGGGCGGCGCGGGTCTTCGTCTCGAAGGTGCCGAACCCGGCAATCTGCACTTTCTCCTTGGCCACGGTCTTGACAATGGCGTTGATGGTGGCGTTGAGTGCCCTCACCGCGCACTGCTTGGTGGCTTCTTCACCCAGTTCTTCTCGAATGACTTTGATGAGCTCTGTCTTGTTCATGGTAACGGTGTGGTTGATTCGTAAGTCTCGGTATTTTAGCATGCCAAGACTAACAAGCAAGGAATAAATGCTTTGCGTTCCTTAAGAAAGAGCGTTTTTTGGCTAAAACTAGCCAATTTTTCACTTGAAAAAAGTGACGGCACCCATGAACCCGGGCATGGGGGAGAAGAGTTCCACGGCAGGTTCCGGGGAGAAAAGCGGGGTGATCCGCCCCTCTTGAAAGCGGAAGGGAAAACGCTCTGCCACATGCCAGATGCTGTCGCCCGCCAGCTTGACCATGGCTTCCGCCGCGCACCAGCAGGCGTAGAAGTCCTCCATGGGGCAGCCGCGCGCCAGGAAGGCGGCGCACTGTTCCGGGGCCATGAAGCGCGGGGCGATGAGCGGGAAGCGGCGCGGGCGCATGCGCTCCACATCCACGCCCACTGCGCTGTGGTGAAAGGCCAGGCACAGGCAGTTGCCGGAGTGTGCCAGGCTGAACGGCTGCGGCGCGAATTCCGGTTTGCCGTTTTCGTTGTAGGTGAAGCGCACCTCCTGCACGGGCACGCCGCTCAGGCGGGAGAGCTCCCGGCGCAGCAGCATGCGCTCCGCCAGGTACGGCGCGCCGCGGTGCGCGTACTGCCCGCGCTCGTGCTCGTCCAGCAGCGCGGTGTCCGCCTCTGCGGCGGCGGGCAGCTTGTCCATGCTGTAGACCAGGTAGTGCATCAGAGCGGCTGAATGGAGACGGAGTTGGTATCCGTGTCGTAGATGCCGAAGGTGGGGTTGCCGCCGCGGCCGGTGATTTCCCCGGGGTTGGCCACCAGCGTGTGGCCGAAGGTTCTGTTGAACACCAGGTGGGTGTGGCCGAAGAAGACGGCATCGAACGCGCCGGCGGCCAGAGCGTTCTGCGCGCGTTCCGGCATGTGGGTGATGAAGATGCGGCGGCCTTCCAGCTCCAGCTCCCCGGTATCCCCGTGCAGGGTGGTGTTGGTGAAGCTTTCCGCCATTCTGCGGAAGAGGGAGCGCTCGCGCTCGTTGTTGCCGAATACGAGGTCAATGCCGAAGGCCCAGGAAGTGCGCAGGGTGCGGAAGGTGGAGCTGTGCACCATGTCCCCCAGGCAGATGAGGTGTGTGCAGCCCGCCGCCTCCGCCAGTGAGAGTGCCTGTACCAGGTTGCCGGCGTTGTCGTGGATGTCTGATATCAGCGCAATCTTCATGGGCACTCAGTTCTTGTTTTCTGCGGTGAAGATGGGGGAGAAGGGAAGGGCATTCTCCAATTCATCTGCGCTGCGGGCGGTGGAAATGCCGTCCTCCTTCATGTACCACAGGGGCTCGCCCTTGCCGGGCTGGCGGCAGAAGCGCGGCTGGCCGTCCGGCATTACGAATCCGCAGAAGCGCGGGCGCACATCCAGCAGGTTGGAAAAGTTCTCCGCCATTTCAGAGGAGTAGGAACTAGCCGTGCGGCGCTGGGCGAACCACTCCGCGAACGCCGCCTCCGCACGCTCGTGCGCGGTATCGGCCTTCAGCCAGCAGTTGCCGCCAAGCTCCACGCCGCAGCGTGCCGCCAGCGCGTTGAAATCGCGTATATCCGCCTGCAGGGAGGGGGAGTAGGGCAGCCCGGTGGTCATCTTGTCCTTGCGGGCCTGCATCATCTTCACCAGTTGGTTGTACACGAAGGCGCGTGCCAGCGCCGGGCATTCCGGGGCCTGGCAGCGCAGTACGCCCTCCAGCGCCTTGCCGTAGTGCAGCTGCGCGAAAAACGCCGCGCGGTCTTCCGTGTGCAGCAGTTTCGCCAGCGGCGTGGGATCGATGCGGTGCTTCTTCACCCAGTGCGGGTTGTCCCACACGGTAGCGGCATCACCTCCGGTGGGCTTGTCGGGGTCCAGCAGAGAGCGCTTGAAATGCACTTTGCCGTCCTTCACCACGGGCTCCTGTTCAGAGAAGAAGACCTGGCGCGCCTCGTTGCTCACGGCGTAGAGCGGGGTGCGCAGGGCGGTGTTTTCCAGCAGCTCGTCCGCCAGGTGCGTCTCCTCCGGAGAGGCCGGGTTCTCCGGCGTGACGGAAGGCTCGCCGAGCACGAGCGTCTTGCGTGCGGCCTGCAGCAGGGCGCGGTCTGTTCCCTTGCCCCCGGCGCGCACCTCCCACAGCACGGTGCTGTGGTCCGGCAGGGATTGCACGCCCTCCAGCGCGGGGCGCATGCAGTCGTACAGCTTGGGCTTGATGGTCAGCAGGCGCTTGCGGTAGCTCTCGTAGTCCTGAGCTTCCGCCAGCCGGGCAATCTTGTCTTGCAGGTAGCGGCTTTCCTGCAGGCGGCTGTTGACGCGTTTGAGGGTGTCCTGGGCGGGCGTGATGATATCCTCGTCCAGCTGCCGGGAGTAATGGGCGTCTGCAAAGATAAGGCAGCGCTCCATGAGATCGGTGCGCAGTTCCTCCAGTGCGGCCTCGTCCGCCTTCAAATCCATGCCGGGGGGGGGCAAGGGGGGCAGGGGGCGGGAAAGGCGCTGCACGAACTGCATGCGCTGGGAGGAGAGCTCCGCCTGTTCCTCCCGGCAGAGTTTCTCCCAGGTGTCCGCGAGGTGGGAGGCATCCTTGGGGAGCGTGGAGAGCTTGTGCTCGATTTCCATGCGGCGGATGGGCCCCAGCTCGGTGATGGAGCCTTTGCCGTACTGGATGTCGTGGAAGAGAGTTGTCAGCTCGTCCTTGGTGGCCTGCTCTTTGCGCAGGCGCGTTTGCGCGGCGGTGATGAGCAGGTCCAGGCGGTTGCAGAAGCGGCGGTTCATGCTGGTGTCGCACGCCTTGAGGCAGGTTGCCAGCTCTGCGGAATCCCCGTTGCGCAGGCATTCGGTGAGCCGCACGGCGGCGCTTTCCGCATGGCGCGCCATCAGCACGCAGCTGAGCACCAGCAGCGCCGCGCCGCCTGCCACGGCCGCCACAATCTTCACCGTGCGGCGCGCGGGAATGCGGCGGCGGGAAAGCTCACGCACCAGCGCCTGCCGCAGCTGCGTGCAGGTGCGGCGGTCCGCGCTCTCCAGCAGGTGCCCCGCATATTTCTCCCGGCGCTGGAGATCCTTTTTCATGCGGCGCAGCTGGTTGTTGTCGCATTTGGCGAGCAGCTGGGGATTGGCGGTGAAATCCGCGAGCATCTGCAGGAGGCGGCCGAGGTTCTGCTCATCCTGCGCGGCGTGGCGCTTGCGGCGCGTTTCCTCCATCTGGAGCGGCTTGCCGGCATCCAGGCGTTCCAGCTCGGCGCGTGCGCGAGCATTGTTCGGGTTCTTGCGGAGCTGCTCCACCAGCACCTGGCGCGCAGCCTCCATGTCGCCGTCTGCCAAATGGCGGCGCAGGGCCTGCAGGGCGGGATCTGGACGTCTCTTGCTCATGGCCTGACCTGGGGAACGAAGGGTGAAAGGAAGGGTGCGAAGGATTTCATCAGCGTGTCGCGCAGCACGGGATTCACGTTCAGGAAATAGGCCCAGAGCGCGCGTTCGCGCGCCTCCATGTCTCCCCACCAGAGCTGCGGCGGCGTATCATGGGTGGACAGGTGCATGTAGAACTGCGCCAGGGAAGCCGGGGGTACGCCCAGCAGCTCCGCGCACTCGATGACGCGCGCCAGGTGCTCCGCGCGGTTGTCTGCCTGCAGCAGCAGGCGGCAGCATTCCTGCAGGGTGGCGGCGGTTACCTCGGAGAGTTCGCCCGTCTGCCCGCAGATACTTGCTTGGCTGGCCAGGCTGGCCAGGCCGGATTCCGCACCGGCGGAATCGAAGGGCTTCTCCGCGAGCTCCGCCAGGCTGTGGATAAGGCTGCCGGCCCCTTGCGCAGGAGTCGGCTCCAGGTTGATGGTGACGGCGGTGGGCTTGCTGTTGGAGCCCATCATCCATACGCCGCCCAGCAGGCAGAGCAGCGCCGCTGCGGCGCATGCGGCCTTGATGATGTGGCGGCGGCGGTGGTGGTGGCAGCTGTGGCGCTCGTGCGGCGGCCGGGGGTCTGCGGTGCGTGGCGGGCAGGGCGCGCAAGGCTCGCACGGGGGGCAGGGCTTGCAGGGTGCCGGTTCCGGCTCCGAAGGGGCGGGGGTTTGCGGCAGTTCCAGGGTGTCGCTGATGCGCAGGACGGGGTGCCCCGTGCCCTGCGCGCGCTCCAGCAGGCGGCGGGAGCCCGCACAGCACACCAGGCGGTGCGTGTCTGCAAAGGAATCCGTCTCCACCGCCGCAGTGGTGAACGTGTGCCCCCAGCCGCGCAGGTGCGTGAGCCAGTCGCCCTCGTGCAGCAGGTGCAGGATATCCGCGCCGGTGGTTCCCTCCGGCACCATCAGCAGGCAATCGTTCTCAAACTGCGGGGTGCAGAAGGCGCGCGCGTTTCCCTTGTGCCCGGTGATGCGCTTCCAGGTGGGTTGCGCGGCGGCGGAGGGTACGTCCTCCGTGCAGAAGGCCGGCACATCCGCAAGGAAGCTGGGTTCCCCGCTCCAAGAGGTTTTCCAGAGTCCGCGCGCCTCCATGGCGAGCATGATGCCGGCGGGCGTGGGGCGCGCGGGATTGCGGCGCATGGCTTCCGCCTCCTCCGCGGTGAGGATGAGGTGGTGGGCAATGTGGCACGCGCGCCCGCTGTAGTCCGCTCCGCGCATTTGCACGCGGGTGAGCACGTGGTACACGCTGCCGCGGTCCGCCAGCACGCGGTAGGCGTACTGCGGGCCGTCCATTCCCTCCGCCTCCTCTCGGTATGCGCTCAGCGCGGTCAGCTTGTCGCACAGGATGCGGGAGAGCCGCTCGCTGCGCGCCACGGTTCCGTAGCCGGAGCCATCGCGGTCGAGCAGGTGTTCTGCGCTGGTGTGGATGAGCTGGAGCGGCATGGTGCGGACGGGGAATCATCAAGAGGTTTGCGCGCAAGGCAATAGGGAGGGAGCCACGCAGCTCAGCGCCCACAGCGCGGCATCCGTCACGCGGAACGGGTGAACCTTGCCGGAGGCCGGGCCGATGAGCGTGGACCCGCTGTCCGCATCCGTGAACTCGATGGGGGATTCACCGAAGGCGGAGGCGGCGAAATAGCGCACGTTGGAGGAGATGGCCTCCGCGTTGGTGCAGATGTGCGGTGCAATGTTGAAGATGAACTGGCGGAGGCGCGCGGAATTCGCGTGGATGAGCTCCGGCATGAACATGCCGTTGCGCGTGGCGGGCAGCAGCGGCTCCGGGCCCAGCAGGTGCATCCACGTGTCGCACTTGCCGATGATGACCGCCAGCGGTACATCCAGCTTGTTGCCGGGTGCTATGTTGAGCTGTGTGCGCATGCGCATCTCCGATTCCGCCAGCAGCAGTGCCTGCCGCCCCGGCGGGTACAGGTTGCGCTTGAGCTGCGGGTCCTTGTTGTCCACCAGCAGCTTGCGGAATCCGGGGTTGGCCGTGGGATCGAACAGGAACAGGATGGCATTCGCCACCTCCAGGTGGTGGCCGCCGGGGTTCAGTTCGCTCCCGCCGCCGGGCTGGAAATCCTCACCCGCGTTGTCGTAGAGCACAATGGAGTGGGTATCCCCGCCCTTGTTGAGGTTGTAGATGAACGGGCGGGGCATGTTGGCCATCACGCCGTGGCGCCACACCTTGTGGTACAGGCGGCCCTGCAGCTGGGTCTTGCCGATGTGCGCCTCCTGCGGGCTTTTGGCGGAAAAGAGGCGCATGCGCATGTCGTTGAGCGGCTCGTTGGCAATGGGGTCCGCATCCCGGAAGGGCATGCCGAAATCCCGTGAAAACTCCAGCTCCAGTTCACGCACCAGCGCCGCCAGGAAATATGATTTGCCCGCTGCCGGCACGCCCACCAGGGAGAGGAGGTGCTGCTGTGTGCCCGTGAAAAACGGCGGCAGTTTGGTGTGGCAGTGCGGGCACGCGTATTCCGGGCACGGGGAGCCCTTGGCATCTATGGAAAGTCCCTGCCAGTTGCGCTCCGTGGGCTTGAAGCGCAGCATGGCATCCGCGCCCAGGATGCTGTCGCCCCGCAAATCCGGGTGCACGGCAATGGCGAGCTCCTGCCCGGCGCGGAATTTCTCCCAGCAGTTGGGGCAGAGCAGCTCCGCCGCCCCTGCATCCGCCGCCGTGATACCCGCGCTGCGCTTCTCCAGGCGGGAGGCGAACACCGCCACCGCCAGCATATCCTTCAAGTAGAACGCGCAATTCTCCAGCCCCTGGAAGGTCACCAGCACCTCCGGCGGGAATTCCTGGGCAATCTGCGGCAGGTCGTTCAAGGAGTACGGGCCGTACCACTCGTGGTTTTCCGTGTTGTACAGGAACCACACGTTCGGATCGTACTGCTCGAAGGCCGGCTTGTTCACCGCATCCCCGTACCAGCACACGAAACACCCGCAATCCAGCACAAAGAGATACATCGTCTCCGGCTTGATCACCACATCCGAATTCATAATCACCCCATTGAGCGAGTACTTTTCGATATGGCCGTGCGGGAAGAAGCGGCAGCTCCCGTTCCTCTGGGTGAACGAGCCCCCGTTCTCTCCCTGCATCGGCAACCGGAACGTGCTCTTTTCCCCGGAGCCTATCGTCATGAACACACCGTCGGACGACCAGAGTTTGGCCGTCAGGCAATCATAGATGAAAAGCTGGTTGTTCATGGGAATCCGCTTCCGTATTCTACCGCACACACCCCCGCCCGTCAAGAACACCCTTCGGGCGGGATGCACGTCAACGCAAAACGAACTTGACTCCATACCCCCGGTTCCCTATCATTCCAGTATGATGCATCTTTCCTCCCTTCCCATGATTCTTTCGCCCGTGGCAGCCCTGGTGGCCGTGCTGCCCGCCGCAGCCGTGACACCGCAGGGGGCGGCCGCCATCAACGAACGTATTGATGCCTTGAGGGGGCGCAGCTATGATGATGCGGTGCTGCGCTTGTACCAAACCCGTTTGCTGACCATGCTGCCGCTCATCCGCGATGGCGAAAACGTGAACACCACCAAGGGCAACGAGAACGGCAGCACCGCGCTGCACTATGCCTGCGGCCTGGGTGATGCGGAGTTGGTGGAGGTGCTGCTGGCGTGCGGCGCGGACCCCGCTATCAAGACCGCCAAGGGGGCATCCACGGAACTGTGCATCGGCAGCGACCCCGGCGGCAAAATCCGCAAGCTGCTGCGCAATCCCAAGAAGGCCGCGCTCCCGGCTGCATCTGCTGCGGCAACACCGCAGAGCGGGGCGGCGGCCGCCATCAATGCATGCATTGCCTCCCTGCAGGCACGCAGCTATGACGATGGTGTGCTGCGGCTCTACCAAACCCGTTTGCTAGCCATGCTGCCGCTCATCCGCGATGGCGAGAACGTGAACACCACCAAGGGCAACGAGAGCGGCAGCACCGCGCTGCACTATGCCTGCGGCCTGGGTGATGCGGAGCTGGTGGAGGTGCTGCTGGCGTGCGGCGCGGACCCGTCCATCAAGACCGCCAAGGGGGCATCCACCGAACTGTGCATCGGCAGCGACCCCGGCGGCAAAATCCGCAAGCTGCTGCGCAATCCCAAGAAGGCCGTTCTGCCGGCAGTGGATACGGCAGCGCCCGCCCCGGTTTCTGCCACCGCCCATACCGCCACGGCGGACTGGGCCCCCGCAGACGTTTCCAACCGCACGGTGAAAATCCTGCGCAGCATGGAGCTGGAGGCCTTTCGCGACGAGGGCTGGGAATGGAAGCCCTCGGAGGATGCCTCGCCCGTTACGCTCAAATTCCAGCAGGGCAACACTTATGTGCCGCTGCAGGGAAAAGACGCTCCCGGCAAGGGATACGGCAACAAGGTGACATACAAGAAGACCGGGCCCGCCACCGCCACCATTACCGTGGCCACCTGGGAGCAGGAAGTCACCTACACCTTGGAGTTCACCTCCAAAAAGGGCGGCAATGTCACCACGGATGCCCACTGCGAGGGCACGGAGTGGAAAGCGCGTGATGCCACTTTCACCATCCGCTGAGGCCCATGGATGGATTGGCCTGGAAAATCTTTGCGGGGCTGTTCGGCCCCATCGTCCTGCTGGCGGTGCTGATGGCCGCGTGGGAGGTGGAGCAGGAGGTGGCGCAGAAGGATGCCCTGCTGCGCTTGGCCGTGGACAGTGTGGTGGATGTGCAGGATGCCGCCACCGCCCCGCCGGAGACGGAGGGTTGCCCCGTCTTTGTGCAGGGGGAGACGAACGCTCTGCTCCCCATTCAGGATGCGGCGTTCGGCGTCACCCTCTCATGCATCCGCATGGTGCGCCGCGTGGAATTCTACCAGTGGCAGGAATCTTACACTGAAAGAACGCATCACTCAGGGCGGGGCGCAACCGAGTACACAACCCGGGAATACTCCTATCGCAAGATCTGGGTGGAGAAGCCCATAGCCTCCGTTGGCTTTCAAGAGCCCAAGGGGCACCAGAACGGCCCTGTGGCCATCCCGCAGCGCACCGTCGCCACCCTTTCCAACTCCGTCCGCCTGTGCGGCTTCCTGCTGAACGAGGCAGAGGTGGGTGCCATCGGCGAGCTGCAGCCTTTTTCCCCGAACCCGGAAAAAATCCCGCCGGAGCTGGAGGGCCGCGCCGTGATGCACGGCGGGTGCCTGTATGTCGGCTCCCAGGGCGTGCCGGACCCCGCGCACCCGCAAATCGGGGATGCTCGCGTCTCCTGGAGCTATGTGCCCAACAGCTGCCGTGTGGCCGTGCTGGCCTGCCGCCGGGGAGACACCCTGGTGCCCTACATGGACAAGCTGGATCTCGTGCGCATGGAAAGCTACACGGACGCGCAGGACTTCATCCACCGGGAGAAAAAAGACAGCCTGGGAGCGAACGTGGGGAGTTTCCTGATGGTTCTTGCGCTGCTCACATGCACCCTGCGTTGGCTGATGGTTTTTGAGTGGAACAGCCGCTTCTGGAGGATAACGGAGCAATCCGGCAAGTGGAAGTTGGCCCTTTTCCTGGGCGCGGAAATCACGCTTCTGCTCTTCGCCTGCGCGTGGATGCCCACCCACACCACGGTGGGCGTGTGCACGCTGCTGCTATGCTACCCCGTATTCCACTTCTACCGCAGCTGCCGCCGCCGGTTCCGCTCAGAATGAGAACACGGCCTGCACGCCCCACAGGGCCTCGTCTCGCGTGTCGTTGCGGTAGGCGGGGTTGTGGATGTATTGGAAGTGCGGCTTGAGCTTGAGCCAGTCTGTGAGCTGCAGGGAGTAGGTGATTTCCAGCGCCTGTTCCCGCGCGTGGTGTGTTTCCGGGGCACCCTTGAATACGCCCCACGCCACACCCAGGAAATCATTCCTGCGCTCCGGGATGAGATACAGGCGAGCGCCCAGCGAGAGGTCGAAGCAGTTGCAATCCTCCGTTTGCCGCACGGCTGCGCCGGTGCGCAGGAAAAGCGCTGCCCAGTCGCAGGGATTGGCTTCCACACTGGCGCAGAGACCGCCGTTGGTATCCGCGTGCGTGTGCTTCAGGAACGGGTTGAGCCGCAGGGTGTACGCGCCGTCGGCAAAGTCGTGCCTGTACTCGCCCGCCAAGGCGTAGCCGTCGATGTCCCGCGAGTGGAACGGGTTGTTGCCGGCCTCGCAGCCGCAGCGGCTGAAAGCCAGCGTGGCGGCATCCTGCTCAGAGAACTGCCACTGCACCATGGCGGCCAGGTTGGCCTCCGTGAGCGGCAGCACGGTGCTGTTTACAAATCCGCTGTTGGTAAAGTTGCAGTAGGTGCAGTTGGCAATGGAGACGGCATCCAGGTAGTTGGTGAAGTTGAGCATGCCGGCGGTGATGCACACGCGCCTGTGCGCCAGGTACTGCATGATTCCCAGCTCCGGGATGACACCCGTGTGCGGCCCGCGGGCATCTGCGTGCGGACTTGTCGCGGAGCCGTAGCCGTTTGCGAAGTAGCGGGCCTCCTGCGCGCTGCGGCGGTCCAGCCCCCAAGCACCGTCGAACTCCGCCAGCAGCCAGGTGCCGCCGTGGGTGTCGTTGCGCAGGATTCTCTGGTTAGCGAGCACGCGCAGGAGCAAGTTGTTGCTGCGGGAGCATGTTTCCGGCATGGCACGGTGCGTGTGCCAGAATCCGTATGCGGCATCCACCATCCACAGCGTGCCGTATTGCTCCGCCGCCTTTTTCTTGAAGGCGGGAGCGTTTTCCGCGGGGAGGAGGAGGTTGTTCTCCTCCAGGATATTGCCGCCCCATACGGGGGTTATGAGAGCAGCAGCCGTTGCTATAATAGCGGTTGTTGTTTTCATATCAGGTAAGCCGTTATTTCCTCTTTCGGCACTTGGGGCAGTCTCCGCCGCAGCCGCCGCACTTGCCGCCGCCCTTCAGGCTGAAGTACAGCGCAAAGCCGCCCGCAATGAGCAGAAGGATTATGAGGATGAGGTCATTCATGGCGGTATTGGTTGGGGCGGAAGATGAGGTAGACCAGCCCCGCAGCCAGCAGGCATGCGAAGAACTGCCCGCTGCGGAACACGCCCAGCTCTATCCACTTGCCGAACTGGTTCACCAGCAGCGCCACCAGGTACGCCCAGGAGGTCATGAAGCCCACCGCCAGCATGGTCCAGCGGGAGCTGTTCATTTCCTTGCGGATGGCGGCGCAGGCGGCCACGCAGGGCGCGCAGAGCAGGTTGAAGAGCATGAAGGAAAGCGCCGCGCCCGCCGTGCCGAACACGCCGCTCTTCCGTATGGCCTGCGCCACGCTGTTGGAATCCTCCCCTGCTTCGTCTTGGGAATCGGCCTGCTGCGCGGGCGTCTCCACCGGCGCTTGTGCGAACGGCGGCACGGTTTGCCAGAGGGCGAGCGTGGGAGCGGTGAAGGCGTTCAGGCGCGCGGCCGGGGAATGGCGGGGCAGGGGCGTCTCCCCTTGTTCTTGGGCGGTGCCGTAGAGCACGCCGAGGGTGCCGACGACGTTTTCCTTGGCGATGATGCCGCTGATGGTGGCCACGGCAGGCCGCCAATCCCCCCAGCCGAGGGGGGCGAATACGGGGGCGATGTTGCGCCCGGCGTCCGCGAGCATGCTCTGCTCCACGGCAGGCTTGTTGTGCGCGGTGTCCTGGAATCGCATGTCCCAGCTGTAGTTGCTGGCGAACCAGATGAACGCGGAAGCGAGGAAGATGATGGTGCCGGCCTTCTTCACGAATTCGCGGCAGCGCTCCATGGCGCGGGTGTTGATGCTGCCGCCGCTGGGGCGGTGGTAGGCGGGCAGCTCCATCACAAAGGGGGTGTATCCACCCGCGAACATGTGCGTCTTGCGCAGGATGAGCCCGTCCAGAATCACGGAGCCGATGCCCGCAAAGTACGCCAGCGTGGCAATGGTGGCATCTTGCCCCAGCACCGCGCCGAAGAGCGTGATGATGGGCAGCTTGGCGCTGCACGGAATGAACGTGGTGAGCATGATTGTCATGCGGCGGTCCTTGTCGTTCTCAATGGTGCGGGATGCCATGACACCCGGCACGCCGCAGCCCATGGCCACCATGAGCGGGATGAAGGATTTGCCGGAAAGGCCGATGAGGCGGAAGATGCGGTCCATCATGAACGCCACGCGCGCCATGTACCCGCAGTCCTCCAGCAGGGAGAGCAGCAGGAACAGCGTGGCCATCTGCGGCAGGAATCCCAGCACCGCGCCCACGCCCGCCACAATGCCGTCCGTCACCACGGCCACCAGCTGCGGGCTGCAATCCATCTGCAGCGTGCCCAGCATGCCGATGCCGAAGCTCACCGCGCCCATGACCGCGAGCCATGCGGCGTATTCCAGCCGCCCGGCGCGGCCTGTGGTGCGCAGGGGGTGGATGCCGAAACGCGGCGGCACCGGGCCGAAACGGTTGGTGTGCGCATCCCCGCGCCGCAGCAGACAGAGCAGCAGCAGGCCCGCGTTGGCGGCGTAGAGCAGCCACATGATGCCCGTGTGCAGCGGACCCGGCAGGTGCGGGCACATGTGCTCCAGCAGGAAGGGCGCAATCACCAGGTACAGCCAGGAGCCGCCCATCCCCAGGTCGTGCAGGCGGCGCAGGGTGGCCGGGAACACCAGGCACATGGCCAGGATGCTGCTGAGCATCACCATGCACTCCGGTTGCGCGGGTGCATTGCCGATGAAGCCGTGCAGCCAGCCGAGCACCACGGGGCCGAAGACCACATCGCTCGCCCAGTCCGTGCCCCACTTGCCCACGGTGTTGATGGAAAGGTAGTAGATGCACCACATCACCAGCACAAAGATGCCGATGCCCAGGAAGCGGTGCGTGACCACGCGGTCGATTTTGGCGGTGAAGGCGCTCGGCTCGCCCGTGCGCTCCACCGCCGCCGGGATGATGTTCAGAATGGCATCGTACCGTCCGCCCGCGATGATGGAGGCAATGTCGTCCTCCAGCTCGCCCTCCACATCCTCGCGCAAGTGGTCCAGCAGGTGGCAGATGTGGTGGCTGTGCTCCGGGATGAGCGCGCTGTCGTTCTCCAGCAGCTTCACGGCCTCCCATCGGGTGCAGGTGTGCTCCTGCATGAGCCGCTCCAGCGCGCGCTCCACGGCCGGCGGGAAGGGGAGCGGCTTGCCGGGGTGCAGGGATGCCCCGCCGGCTATCAGCACGCGCAGTTCCTGCAGCCCCTTGCGGTGCAGGGCACTCACCTCCAACACCGGGCAGCCCAGCGCCTCCGCCAGCGCCGCCGGGTTGATGCGCAGGCAGCGCCGCGCCAGCAAATCCGTCATGTTCAGCGCAATCACCACGGGCAGCCCCGTTTCCAGCAGCTGGCTCGTGAGATACAGGTTGCGCTCCAAATTAGTGGCATCCACCACGTTCACCACCAGGTCCGGCCCCTCCTCCAGCAGGTAGCGGCGCGCCACCACCTCCTCCGGCGTGTAGGGGGAAAGGGAGTAGATGCCGGGAAGGTCGATGATTTGCACGTCCTCGTGCCCGCGCATGCGCCCCTCCTTGCGCTCCACCGTTACGCCGGGCCAGTTGCCCACGTACTGGTTCGCCCCGGTCAGCTCGTTGAAAAGGGAAGTCTTCCCGCTGTTCGGGTTTCCTGCCAGTGCCACCCTCATGACACCTCAATGCATGCCGCCTCCGCCTTGCGCAGCGAGAGCACGTACCCCCGCACGCTGATTTCCAGGGGGTCGCCCAGCGGGGCCATGCGCCGGACCTTCACCTCCGCCCCGCGCGTGAGACCCATATCCAGTATCCTCTGGCGGAGCGGGCCCTCTCCGTTGACATGCGATACCCTCACCGCTACTCCCACCTTTACCTGGTTGAGCGTGCGGTTTGCCGCCCTCCTGTCATCTCCTGCTCTCATGTCCCGCAAATGTTAGTTGAGACTAACTTTTATGTCAAGCACTATTTCGCCCTACCGCGGGATATTTGCGCGGCATGGTGCCAAGGCGGGGGGAAAAATCGCTTGCCAGCGGGGGCGGCATGCGGTAGGATAGGCGCACCTCCTGCTCCGGTAGCTCAGCTGGATAGAGCACGAGCCTTCTAAGCTTGGGGTCCCGCGTTCGAGTCGCGGCCGGAGCGTGCAAACAGGCGCATCCCATCTGGGTTGCGCCTGTTTTGCCATCAGTTAGCCGAAAAAAACTTGACCATTTGCTTCCGTGCGGGGTAGAATATAGTGTTATGTGGAAACAAACTGTTGCAACAATGACGGCGTTGGTGGCGGCGTTGGGGCTGGTGTCCTGCTCCTCCTCGCACTTTGACAAGATACCGCAGAAGACGGGATTCTTCAAGCACCTGCAGAAGAACCCCTACAAGCAGTTGCCCCTGGATGCGTACTGGGCAGAGGGGATGACAGATGCCGAATGGGATCAGCGGGTAACCGGGGCGAATGCGCAGGGCGTGAGGTTGCGCGTGCTGCCGGTGACCTTGAACTACCTTACCGCGCGGCCCGCGAGCACGAAGGAGATGGCCCAGATAGTGGAATTGAAGCAGTACTTCGACAAGGCCCTCATGGCAGAGCTGCAGAAAGTGAGTGCCAATCCCAAGAACCACTTCCACCTGGTGCAGGAAGGCGGCCCCGGTGTGTACACCATGGAGACTGCCATTCTTTCCGTGAAGCCGGCGGTGGTGAACAAGAATGCCGCCATGAGGGTGATAGGTCTGGCGGCCGGAACGGCCGGCAGCGTGGCCAATTATGTGCTCGGCAAGGATGACGACAAGGGCTCCATCTGCATTGCCGCGCGTTGCAAGGATTCCTCCGGCCGTGTGGTAAGCGAGTCCGCCAAGTACATGACCGGCCAGTCCAGCATTCTGGGCTATGACCTCAAGGACTTTCAGAGCTACGCCCACCAGAAGGCATCCATTGATGACTGGGTGAAGGTGGTGGGAGAGAGCCTGGTTTCCAAGTCTGACGCAACGCTGAGCATGCCCTGGTTCAAGCTTAACCCGTTCTAGGAAATCCCGGGCGCGTACGATGCGCGCAGAAAAAGGGGAGCATTCGGTTTTTGGCCGGATGCTCCCTTTTTGTACCCGCGTGCCGCGCGGGTTCAGCGCATGGTCACGGTGGGGAGGGCGGTGATGGATTCCAGGCGGCGGATGAGGAATTTGATGACGCCGAAAAGGGTGAGCAGCAGGGGCACGCCGATAACCAGGTAGCCCCACCAGGTCATGTTGCTCACGGCGTAGTTGTAGGCGAGCGCCTGCTTGGCGGGCTCCTCGTCCAGCACGGGGAGCAGGAAGTGCAGGGCGAGCAGGAAGTTGGCCACGGCAGAGGCGAAAAGCGTGAGCGCCATCATGAGGCTGGCGCGCCAGAGCGTGCCGGCGTAGGCATCCTGCGCCTGCCGCTCCTCCACGGCCTTTTCAATGCGCGGGATATCAAAGACGGCATCCGAGTACACAAAGAGGCGCAGCATGGAATCCTTGCGGCGCGCGGTTACCAGTACGGCCCCGCTGAGCAGCAGGGCAATGAGGGCCTCCTTGGCGGCGTACCACCACGGCGTGTCCGTGCGGATGGCACCGCCCTCCCCGGTGTTGGCGTAGATGGTGACCACGCCGGTGAGGATGGTGCCCAGCAGGCCGAACAGGGTGATGGGGTCCACCCTGCGGGAATCGATAAAGGTGTAGATGCCGCAGCCGATGGGCAGGGCGAGTGCCACCACCATGGCCCATACGGTGCCCAGCTCCCAGAAGGCGGGGCCCTCCGTGGAGCAGTGGTCCAGCACCAGCACGGGGGCCAGCACGCTCAGCAGCACATTGACGAGGCTCTTGGTTCCGCTGTCCATGGGGAAGGGGGGCTTATTTCATGGCGGCAATGGCGGCAGCCATGTCGGGTGCCTTGAAGGTGGAGGAGCCCGCCACCAGGCAATCCGCCCCGGCTTCCTTGCAGAGCGGGGCTTGCGCGGGGCCGATGCCGCCATCCATCTGGATGACGAAGGAAAGCCCGCGCCCGGCGCGTTCCGCCGCCAGCACGCGCACTTTGTCCAGCACCTCTGCCATGAAGCTCTGGCCGCCGAAACCCGGCACCACGCTCATGATGAGCACCATGTCCACCTCTGCCAGGTAGGGCAGGGCTTTCTCCACCGGGGTGGCGGGGTTCACGGCCAGGCCGCAGTGCAGGCCTGCGGCGCGGATGGCGGCCAGCGTGGCGTGCAGGTCCACGGCCCCCTCCCGCTCCACGTGGATGGAAATCATGTTCACTCCGGCCTTCACGAAGCGCGGGTAGTAGTGGTCCGGCGCATCAATCATGAGATGGGCGTCCAGATAGGCCTCCTGCGGCACGCTCTTGCGGATGGCACCGCAGATGTCCGGGCCGAAGGAGATGTTGTCCACAAAGGAACCGTCCATCACATCCAGGTGAAGCCAGTCTGCCCCGGCATTCAGGGCGCGGCGGGCTTCATCCCCGATTTGGCGGAAATCACAGGCGAGCATGGAGGGAGCTATCAACATGGCGGTGGGGGGATTGGTGAAAGTGGGTTATCTGCCGGGGCGCTGGAAGCAGCGCGCGGGGCACACCAGCGGCGGGGAGATGAAAGGGCGGTTGCCCTGGTCCGTGCCGAAGAAGCGCACCTCCATGGAGGCGGGCGCGGCATCGAAATACGTGCAGCCGCCGTAGGAGAAGGCATCCCCCGGCTTGAGCACGGGTTGCTGGTTGAACACGCGCTCCGCCTCAATGATGCGGGTGCGCCCGGCCGTGTCGCGCAGGGTCCATTTGCGGCCCAGCAGGCGCAGGCTGGAGCGCCCGGCGTTGTACATGCGCAGGCGGTAGCACACGCGGTAGCACGGGCGCGGGTGGCGTGCGGTGTGGATACCGTACAGCGAAACGCCCATATCCAGGAAATCGCGCTCCGGCAGGCTGCGGCTATCAGTGCTCATGGCCTTGGCCGATGGCAAGCGTGGAGAGCGCGGCGGCGGTGCGGTGCAGGGCCTGCACCTTCTCCGGAGTGGGGGCCTGCCCCTTCTCCAGTACCATTTCCCCGGTCATTTGCTCCAGCAGCTTGCGCATGTCTGCCACATGCAGCTTCTCTGCCGTCTTGGGGTTCACGCCTTCCAGGATTTCGCGGAAGTACGCCGGGGCGTCCGGGTAGAAGATGATGGCTGCCTGCTTGGCATCGAACTTGGCCTCAATGGCCGCACAGGCGGCATCCAGCGCGCGGATCCAGCCGCCAAGCGCTATCAGGTGCGCCAGGTCGGGGTCGCGCAGGGCGGCAAGCTCCGCGTTCACATCGCTCTGGGTGGAGGCGAGGATGCGCTTGAACTCTTCCAGCTGCCCCTTTTCCGCGTGCTCCAGCAGGCTTGCGGAGTGCGCGTTCATTTTCTCTCCCACGCCCATGGCGTTGCCGTAGCGCGTGAGATCCAGCGCAATGGGCTTGATATCGTTCATGTGGCCGCTGCGCACGGCGATAAAGCCGTCTGCCAGCAGGTACCCCATGGAGAGTGCCACAGAGCCCGGGTTCGTGGAAAGGGTTTCCTCGCGGTCGCGCAGCACGTACTCCTCCGGCACCGGGGGCAGGTTGTCCATCTGGTCGAAGATTTTGCTGATGGAGGGCGCGGTGTACACGTTGATGCCCAGCTCCTGGTTGGAGTGGGATTCATCCAGCATTGCGTCGTCCCGGAACATGGCGGGCACCTCGCCGGCCTTGCGGTCCTCGTCGCGCGGCACCTCAATGTAGTCGGGAATGCCCTCGGAGACTTCCTCCTCCGTGTCGTCCTCCGCTTCGGCGGCGGGTGCGGGGGCAGGGGTGGGCGCAGCGGCGTTCCCCTCGGCGTACAGCAGCGGGGTGCACATGGTGGCAACGGCAATCAAGAAGTTCGGTATTCTCATTTTCATGGGAGTACGGCAGCCTGTTATTTAAGGCTTGACACGCGTTCGATTATATCTTACAATCAAACTGCGTCAAGCATATCTCGCGCGGCTGACATGAAAACATTCGGGCCTCCGCAGGGTGTGGAAAGTGTATGCTTTCAGGGCGCCTGGTCAGTCGGGAAACGCTATCCTGCATCTCCCGCCTCCCGCTCCAAAATGGTACCTCCCCATGAATTTCCTCAAACAGACTTTTGCAGCGATGGCGGCACTTGCGGCCGTTTTGCTCACATCTTGCCAGATACAGAGCCAGATTACCTACGGGCGGGATGTCCCCCCCTCCGCAGTGGTCAAAAACGGCGTGGTGGTCACCCTTCACGACCAGAAGCTCACCCTCGTGAAAAACGGCAAAAAGGTTAAGGATTACAAAGTAAGTACATCCAAGTTCGGCATCGGTAACCGCTCGGGCAGCCGCCGTACGCCAACAGGTATCCACGCCGTCTCCCAGAAGACCGGTGCAGGCCAGCCCAAGGGTATGGTGTTCAAGGGCTGCCGCCCCACCGGCGAGGTGGTTCCCGTGGATGCCTCCGGGCGCGATCCCGTGGTGACCCGCGTGATTCAGCTGGCGGGCCTGGAGCCCAAGAACAGCTCCACCCACAGCCGCCGTATCTACATTCACGGCACACCGGAGGAGCGCAAGATCGGTCGCCCCGCCTCCTACGGCTGCATCCGTATGAAGAGTGATGACATCATGGATCTCTTCACACGCGTGACCCGCGGCACCCCGGTGGCCATCGAGATGTGCTCCCAGGACACCTACCTGGAGGCAGAGAAGAAGAAGGGCATCAGCCAGGTTGTCATTCCCGACTCCGTGGTGAAAAACCTGCCCACGGACAGCCTGCGCCTGCGCCCGAGCTACCGCTCCGGCCGCCGCTCCTATTCCCGCCGCAGCCGCATGGCGCGCTCCCGCTCCTCCAGCTCCAAGCGTCGGCTCGCCTCCACCAGGTCCCGCAAGCGCAGGTAGGCCTTGTTGAACATAATGAAGAGGGTGTGAAATTTGAAGCACCCTCTGTTTCGATTTTGGAAAAAGGCCTCCTGCTCACCCATCGGCGCATTACGATATTGTATTGCAACCATCGGTACACATCCTGCACACATGTGTCCCATAGAATTTGGGGAACCTATGAATTCGGGTGGTGGGGGAGATGATACGCAAGGCGCATCTTGGTGGTTCAGAGACTTGCAACCGGATAGCGGAGCCGCCCCGCCATACGTCCGCCTTCGCTACGCTATGGCGTGACGAGGCGGGGTTCCCCGGCGGAGACACTTGCACGCTCGTTATCCCACGGGTTTACACCCGTGGCTCTATTAAGGAACGCACCCCGCACAAGGCGGGGTGCAAAGCACGTTCGCATGGCTGCAACAGTAATGGGCCGTGCCATATGAAAGGATGCTTCAAACACACGCCAATGCCTGCCCCGCAAAGCGGGGCAATACGTAGGAACGCGCCCAAAGGGCGCGCTATATGTGGAGCCATTCCGATGGCGACATAAATTTAGCCCCTTCCGTAAGGATGGGGAAAGTCCACGGTGGCGCGTCTCTGTACCGAACCCGCCCTACGGCGGGTGGATGACGTCTCCGGTTGCACGTCTCAAGCCGCCTTTACTGACAAAATTCAAGGGAGGGGGCTTCAATTTTGGGCGATTTTCCTAACTATTGCCTATCAATGCGTAAAAAAAGACAAACTCAATCTTTGGGACACATGTGCATCCTGCACCCCGGTACAGTGTTCTTACTTGCAATCTGCCGCCTGCATGCTAGAATTGCGGGCGTATGAAAATAGCCGTAATCGGAAAGGGAGGGCGCGAACAGGCGCTGGTTGAAACGTTGGCCGCCGGTGCTTGCAAGCCGGAAATCTACTGCCACCCCGGCAGTGATGCAATTGCCAAAACCGCCACCATCATCCCCGCCAAGGGATTCGACGAGCTTTTGCAGTGGATGGCCGACAACAAGATCGACCTCTGCGTGGCGGGCGAGGAAAGCTGTCTGGTGAAGGGGGAGGGCATAGCCAACCGCTGCGCCGCGCTCGGCATTCCGTGCTGGGGGCCGCCCAAGGAGAGCGCCCAGCTGGAGGCCTCCAAGGAGTTCGCCAAGGAGTTCCTGCTGCGCCACCACATTCCCACCGGCATGGCCAAGGCCGTGGCCGGGTATGATGAGGCCATTGCCGCCATCGGCGGGCAGTACCCCACTGTGCTGAAGTTCGATGGCCTGGCCGCCGGCAAGGGCGTGGCCGTTTGCCCGAATGCCGCATCCGCGGAAGCTTTCCTGAAAGAGGTGTTCATCGAAAAACGCTTCGGGGAAGGCCGCCTGCTTGTGGAGGAATTCCTCACCGGCCCGGAAATCTCCATCTTCGGCGCCATTTGCGATGACAAGTATCTCATCCTTTGTCCCGCGCGCGACTACAAGCGCCTCCAAGACGGCGACGAGGGCCCCAACACGGGCGGCATGGGCGCCGTGGCCTCCCGCCGGCTCGTTTCCGAAGAGGTGCTCAAGGTGATCGAGGACACCATCGTGGCCCCCACCGTGAAAGGCCTGCAGCAGGATGGCCTGCCGTACCGCGGCTTCCTGTACTTCGGTCTCATGCTCACGCCGCAGGGCCCGAAGGTCATCGAGTACAACTGCCGTTTCGGCGATCCCGAGTGCGAGGCTGTGATGCCCTTGCTGCGCGGCGACCTGGCCGCCTTCTGCATGGAGGGTGCCAAGGGCAATTTCCGCCCGGAGCTCATTTCCTTTGCGGACGACTGGAGCGTGTGCTGCATTCTCGCCTCCGCCGGATATCCCGCCTCCTCCCACAGCGGGGATGTCATCAGCGGGCTGGATGCCTGCGCCGCGCGCGTTTTCCACTGCGGCACCAAGAAGACGGATGAGGGCTGGGTTACCGCCGGCGGTCGCGTCCTGGCCATCGTGGCCCAGGGTTCCACCCTGGATGCCGCGCGCACCAAGGCCCACGCGGAAGCCGCCAAGGTGGACTTCCCCGGCTCCCAGCGCCGCTCGGATATCGCCTACAAGAACATGTAGCCCGTGCAGCCCGCCGAGAACCAGAGTATCGAGTGGAAGGAGTCGTGGAAAGACGACTGCCTTCAGGAGATTTGCGCCTTCGCCAACGCGCAGGGCGGCTCCCTGTTCATCGGCATCGACAACGCGGGCTGTGTGGTCGGCATTCCGGAGAAGGCGTGCAAGAAGCTCACGGAGGACCTGCCCAACAAGGTGCTCAACAAGCTGGGCATTGTGGTGGATGTCAACACGCATGAGAAAAACGGCGCAGCCTACCTGGAAATCGCGGTTGCGCCGGCCTCGTGCCCCGTCTGCTGCGACGGCAGGTACTACTACCGCAGCGGTAGTACCTGCCAGTTGCTCACCGGGAATGCGCTCAATTCCTTCCTGACGCGCAAAACGGGCTTCCGCTGGGAAGATATCACCCTGGACCGCGTGGCCCAGACGGATTTGGACGAGGAGAGCTTCCGCTCCTTCCGCACGCTCGCCCTGCGCAACCGCCGCATTACCCCGGAGGATGCCGCTCTGCCCCGTGCCGAGCTGCTCCAGAGACTCAACCTGGTGGATGATGAAGGCCGGCTCAAGCGCGCCGCCATCCTGCTCTTCCACCGTACCCCGGAGCGTTGGTTCGCCGGTGCCTGGGTCAAGATTGGTTTCTTCGCCAACGATGCCGATATCCTCTATCAGGACGAGGTTCACGGTTCGCTCATCACGCAGGCCGAACGCGTGATAGACCTCATCTACACCAAGTACCTGCGCGCCCCCATCACCTACGAGGGCGTCATCCGCGTGGAGCGCTACCCCTTCCCGCGCGAGGCCGTGCGTGAGGCCCTCTACAACGCACTCATCCACTCCGACTACTCGTCCAACGTCCCCATCCAGATCCGCGTGTATGAGAACAGGCTGGAAATCTCCAACAAGGCCCAGCTCCCGCCGGATTGGACGGCGGAGACCCTGCTGTCCAAACACGTCTCCAATCCCCTAAACCCGCTTCTCGCAGGCACGTTCTTCCGCGCAGGCTTTGTGGAGTCCTGGGGGCGCGGTATCGAGAAAATCTGCCGCGAATGCTCCCAGTACGGCAACCCCTCCCCGGATTACCTCCTCTCCGCCGCAACCGTCACCGTCTCCTTCAACGCGGAGGATATGCCCGCCGTGCCCACCCCCCAAGTCCCCTCTCCACAGCTTACGGAACGCCAGCAGAAG
>JAZUGI010000151.1:0-54344 GCA_045641125.1 Akkermansia sp. | reverse complement strand
GTACACGTCGGCGTAGTGGCGGCCATCCTTGTCGAAGAACATGATGGCGGGGTAGGTCTCTGCCTGGAAACCGCGGGCCTTCTCCGGGATGAAGCCCCAGAAGGCCTCCTGCTCCTTCTTCACCTTCTCTGTGACGTTCTGGTAGATGGGGGCAAGCAGCAAGCGGGCGCTCCCTGCCGCCTTCTGAATCTCCGCGTTGGTAATCCACGCCTTGGCGAAGGATTCGCTGTAGCGGTCCCAGTCCGCGGCGTAGGCGAAGACGATGTAGCCGTCCTCGGTGACGGATTCCTTGGCCTTGGCAAAGTTTTCCGCCTGGTTGGGGCTCTGCGTGCCCGCCGCGGGAGCGGTGGGGGGCTGGGGCTCCGGGGCGGGGGCTTGCTTCTTCTCCTCCTGGCAGCTCACCAAGCTTGCGGCGAGCATCATGATCATAAGCCTTTTCATATCTCTTGAATCAGTTTGTGGTTAATCTTGCCTGGGTGGTGTTACGCTGCCTTCTTGCCGTACACATAGATGCCGCGCAGGTGGAAGAACTCGGGTCCGCCATCGCGGATGACGCGCACATACTTGGCACGGGGCCAATCGGCCTCCGCACCCATGTCGAAGCGCATGACCTCACCGCTGTAGGGGGCGGCTGCAGGGCCCACATCCGTCCAGCTCTCACCATCCTCGGAGACCTGGATGTGCATGTTGTTCAGGCGGCCGGTGTTGTTGGAGGTGCAGACCACCACCACACCGGAGACCATGGCCGGGCGCACCAGCATAATGGCGGCCCAGGGATTCTCCTCCTTGTCGGTGTGGAAGTTGCCGCCGCAGGGCTTGAGCAGGCCGGGGTGGCCGGCGCCGGAGGGCTGGCCGAAGTTCTTGGACACGGAGCTGAAGTACGGCACGCCGCGCTCAGACATCAGGCGCCCCTTGAACGGCTCGAAGGAGGGCATCTTGGCCTTGGGTTCGGTGTACTCCTTGGAGAGCAGCTCGGAGAGGTTGTTGAAGGAGTTGAGGTCGCGGCTGTTCTCGCAGTTCACGAGCAGCTCGCCGATCATCTTGTCGCGGGCCTTGGGATCCATCTTGGCGCCGCCCTTGGCAGAGAGGGCCACCACGTTGGCCTCCATCATGCGCTTGGGCATGTCTCCCTTGTACTGCGCGGCCATCTCGGTGCCCCAGGCGAGCACCTTGGGGGCGTAGATGCGGTTCACGAAGGTGTTGGTGAGCAGCAGCGTGTAGAAGTCGAGCGTCACCTGCTTCTCATCACCGCCGAGCTTCTTCATGATATCCAGCTGGGCCTTGCACATTTCGGCAACAGGCCAGGCGTCCGGTTCCAGCTTCTCCTGGTTGCGGGAGGCGCGCTCCACGGGTTTCCAGAAGTTCAGGAAGCATTCCTCCAGCTTGTTCTTGCCGTAGGAGGAGGCTGCGGCGGCAAGCTCCGGGTACAGGAAGTTGCGCAGGATTTCCGCAGACATTTCCGGGTAGCGCTCGGAGAGCGTGTCGCACACGCGGGTGTTGAAGTCCATCCAGGCTTCCTGCTTGGCCTTGGAGGCCTTCAGGTACTCTGCGTACTCGCGCCAGGCGAGGTAGTTGAGGGGCTGCACATTGACAGCCGCCTGGTAGGCCTTGGAGGCGCGGTCCTTGTCGTTGGTATCGGCAAAGGCGCGGGCCACCATGCGGTAGGCGTTGCTCAGGTCGGTCTTGGATGCGGCCTTCTCGCCCATGAGCTCGGTCTGCATGTGCAGGGAGGAGAAGCGGTGCATATCCTTCCACACGGTCCAGTGCAGGCCGCGCTGCCAGGAGAGGGAGTAGGCGGGGGTCCACTTGCCGTTGACGAGCACCACCAGGGCGCAGTGGCCGGGTTCGCCGGCGGTCATGGCGGGAATGCCGTTGGCGCAGGCAGCGTAGGCACCGTAGTGGGAGAGGCTGCCGCACACACCGCCCACGTTCTGGGTGAAGGTGTAGTGGTTGTTGTCGAAAATGCCCTTGAAGGGTTCGCCGTAGCCGGCACCGTGAATGCTCTCACCGTAGATGTTGTGGAGCTTGTAGCCGCAGCGCCAGTAGCAGCCGCAGAACTTCTGGGCCGGCAGGTGCAGGTTGTCCACGGCCCACTGCATGGCCTCCGGCGTGCCGGAGCTGTGGTTGCCCTTGGCACCGCAGACAATGCGCATCTGCCAGAAGGGCAGCTTGTCGAACCCGGTGTTGAGCTTGCCGGCCTTCCAGTTGCGGATGAAGTGGTCCGCGCGCTGTTCCGCGGAGGCGAAGATGTACCCGGCGCGGGCGTATTCCAGAGCGGTGGCGGTGGCGATATCACGCATCACGCCGGCACGGCGGGCCTCCGGGTGCTTCTTGAAGATTTCGCCCAGGATGGCGAGCACGCGGCCGGGGCGCGCGCATTCGCCGGAGAAGAGGATTTGGTTGAGCCAGGTGCGGTCACAGCAAATGCGGTCCAGCAGCTCCACCATCTGCGGGCTGTTGAGCGCGGCATCCAGCGTCCACGGTGCGGCCTTCTCCGCCTTGGCCTCAATGAGCTGGCGGTTGAGTTCCTTCACCTTCTCATGGCTTTCCGGGGAGTCGTCTGCCAGGGAGAGCATCAGGCTCTTCTTCTCGCCTATCTGTTTCTCCAAGTCCTCGATTTTCTTGTCCAGTTCCTGGGTGAACTTGGCCACATCGGCGGAGCACTCGCCGTCACGCTTGCTGAGCAGGTAGCGCGCCATGCGCAGCCAGTTGGCATCATTCTCCGCATACAGGCGGAACTGCGCCTTGCTCAAATCCGGCGGCGCCTGCGTGATTCCATCCAGCGCGCGCCCGGTGGCGTCTCCCACCCCGGCGTCCCACACCAGTTCGTATTCCAGCTCGGGTGTCTTCAAAAAGTCGAGCACATCCGTCTGCAAATAGAGATAGGCGCCTGCTCCCACGAGCAGCACCCCTGCCAAGCCTGTTATCATTCCCGTTTTCATGCGTATATAGAAGCGGTTGCTGGCATTTTACATTACTTAACCAATTTCGCAAGCAAAAAAGACATGCAAGGACAAAAAACTGCGCGCGGAGAAGCTGGAGTGCACTCTCACTTTTAGCTTGACTTGGGGCGGATGGTGTGGTGGAATAGCAGGCAGAATCCATGCCGCAACAAACCAAATACACCATATCGGACTTGTCAGAGAGGACCGGGCTGTCCATCCACACCCTCCGCTACTATGAGAAGGAGGGCCTGCTGCGGCATGTGGAGCGCACCAAGACCGGGCGCCGCATATACGGAGACGCGAGCATCGGCACGCTCATGGGCATTCTGTGCCTGAAGCGCGCAGGTATCACCCTGCCGCAAATCAAGGTGTTTTTCGATGAGACGATGCGCGGGCCGGAAACGCTGCCGCACCGCCTGAAGATGCTGGAAAAGGCCAAGCAGAAACTGCTGGATGCAAGGGAGGAGATTGAGCGCGGGCTGCAGATGGCGGAGTTCGGCATTGCCGGCTGCCACCAGGCCATGGAGGCCCTGGCAAAGGGCAAGAATCCGGACCGCGCATTCCCCTTCCTCACCCGTGAGGGCGTGGCCGCCTTCCCCTTTATGAAAGACGACGAGGGCCGACTCGTGCCCGCCACCCCGCCGGAAATAGACTAACCCCGCCACCACCCCAATCGCCATGCTCAGGAAACTCGCCATCATTCTCCCCATCGGCGGCGCCGTCTGCCTTGCCGTGGCCGCCATCCTCATTGCTCGCCAGTCCAACAAGGACGTGCAGGACATCTACGGCATGCTCGACAAGTACGAGTAACCCGCCCTGCCCCCCCGGATACCGTGGGCACCTTGCATGATGCCGCCGAAAACAATGCTCCCGCAGAGCTGACCCGGCTTCTCCAAGCCGGGGCGGATGCCGACACGCGGGACGAGAGCGGGCGGACGCCGCTGATGTGCGCATGCAGGGATGGGTATACGGAATGCGCCCGCGTGCTTCTTCAGGCCGGGGCGGACCCGAATGCCGAGGATACCGACGGCTGGACCGCGCTGATGTATGCATGCCTCAATGGGCACGAGACTTGCGCGCGCCTGCTCATCCAAGCCGGGGCAGATATCAATGCCACGGTGGACGAGGGGGAGACCGCGCTCACGCTGGCCGTGCAAGAGGGGCATGCAGGCTGCGTGCGCCTGCTGCGCGCCGCAGGGGCTCACGAGTGAGCATATTCACCCGCTTTAAGGCAGAATTGTCAAAAAAAGTTTTATTTTTCCAAAATTATGCTTGCCAAATGGGAAAATGAGTGTATATTGCCTGCACCATGACCCGCAAAGGTGGTATCAACAAGACACGTAAGGCTGTTGCCAAGCGTTTCAAGGTGACCGGCACGGGCAAGGTTCTGCGTCGCAAGCAGGGTAAGCGTCACATTCTCCAGAAGAAGTCCAGCAAGCGCAAGCGTCAGCTTGGCAGGCCGGCTCTGGTGGACGAGACCCAGGTTTGGGCAGTCAAGCAGAACATGCCCTTTGCCTAAAGCCAAGGAACATGGCAACCAGGCCAAGCAACCGTCCGGCATCACGGGCGGCCTTCATGCAGCCTTCCCCCCACGGGGATAGAACGGACGAGACTGCAGGAGGTGAGGAAGAACAGTCCGCTCCACAACAAATAGAATAAAAAACTATGGCACGTGCTACAAATGGGCCCGCCTCTAGGGCTCGCCGCAAGCGCATCCTGCAGCGCGCCAAGGGCTTCCGCGGTTTCCGCAGCAAGCTCTTCCGCTACGCCAAGGATGCCGTTTACAAGGCATGGCAGTACGAGTACCGCGACCGCAAGAGAAAGAAGGGCCAGTTCCGTCGTCTCTGGACCGCGCGTATCTCCGCCGCATGCCGCCCCCTGGGCCTCACCTACTCCCGTTTCATGGAGGGTCTGAAGGCCGCCAACATCGAGCTTGACCGCAAGGCTCTCGCAGAGCTGGCGGTGGCCAATCCGGAGGCCTTCAAGGCCGTCTTCGATCAGGCCAAGAAGGCTATCGATGCCAAGGAGGGTGCTGTCCTGGCCAAGTAAACACAGCTAAACACCAACTAAAATCCCGGGCCGCCAATCTGGCGGCCCGGGCGTTTTTTACTGTTTTTCAAACCTCACTTGCGGCGGCGGCGGGCGGCCAACAGCGTGAGCGCCAGCAGGGAAAGCGTGCCCGTGGCGGGTTCCGGCACCTCAAAGTACTCCCCGAAATAGACGTTGCTGCCGTCCATGACATAGCCTCCGGACTGGGTGCTCCATTCCACATAGGCCAGAGTGATGGATGAGCCTTCCTTCTGTGAGAAGTCAACATCACCGAACATCATGCAGACGCTGTCCTTGTTGATGAAATCCAATGGTTCGAGGAAGCTGGAGGCATCAAAAGTGATACCGCTGAGGGTGATGTTGCCGCTGAGCATGCTCTGCAGGTCGAAGATGTAGTTCTTGCCACCGCGCTCGTTTTCCTGGACCGTGTATTTGGTGTTGCCAAGGTCCACCACCACATTGGAAAGGGTGAGGGCATGAGCCTCGTCCTTTTCCGCCAGCTGCACGTTGGAGCCGAGCACCAGACCGTTCACCACCAGGTCCGTATCGGTTGATACGTTCAGGTCATCTACGGAAACCTTTCCCCCTCCCAGCTTGGATGAGATGGAGTTCAGCGAGAGGGAAAGGCCGGAAAGCTCTGTGGGGAGCCCGGAGAGAGAGGAAACATCCGTGCGGGGTGCGGGCGTTTGCCCGCTTGCATCCCCTGTGAAGCTCAGGGTTGTGGCGTGTTCATTCCCGGCAGCATCCTTGCCCAGGTAAAGGGTGCCATCCAAGGTATCCAGCGTGGTGTTGTGGAAAGTGATACTCTGTCCCTCCTCCGCCGCCAGGTACATGGTACCCATGTTCAGCGCGGTGGAGTTTTGCGCATTTTCCGCAGAGAAGAGCACGCTGCCATTCCAGGCAATCTCCGCCGTGGCACCCATCGCATTGTACAGGTGGGAACCCTCCGCTGCCGTGTTGTCGGAGAACTCAACGCCGCCGTTGTTCGTAATTTTCAGGATGCCGGCATTGTAGATGGCACCACCTTGCGCCACGGTTCCATCAACGGAGTTTTTCGTGAAGGAAACTTGACCCTTATTGGAATCGATTGTCAGCGCTGATGCCGTACTGATGTACACGGCACCGCCCTGCGCGTTGTCCTCCTTGGTGATTGTGGCCGAGGAGGTGGCACTATTCCTGGAGAAGGTGACATTGCCTTGGTTGCGGGAGATGGAAGCCTCTGTCCCGATGAAGGCATTATCCACAACATCGTAGCCAAGGTATACGGCACCGCCACAGGCTGAGCATGGTTGGGTGTTGATGCCGTATTCCTTGGATATGTCACCTGTGTACAGCACGAAAATACCGTTACCCTCAAAGGAAACGGAGGCGTTGTCGTCCATGTTCAGCGTGGTGGGTACGGGTATCAGCCGGGATTGCATGTCATAGTACGACAACTGTGAGAATGGGTGAACCGCAATGGCTCCCCCCGCTGCGGTGGCCCCGCCTTGGTAAACGTTGTAATCCCCAAGGGTGCCAATCCACCCTCTGGCATCCGCATTAGTGATGAAGACGCTGTTGCCGGAAAAATCAACCGTCTCGTTTTTACTCACATCAATATACATGCCTGCTATACCGCCACCGTAGCTCAGGTAACCATTCTCTGACGCGGTCGTGTTTCCTGAGACTCTGACATCGCCGTTACCGTCTATGATGGTATTGAACTGAGCAAAAGTACCGCCACCGTGGACATTATAGCCCTCCGCCTTGTTGTTTTTAATGGTGACCTTGCCGGAATCGCGGATGGAGAGGGAATCTGCCGAGTACACAGCACCGCCGCCGGCGTTGTAATATTCATAGATGCCGCTCCCCCAATCCTGTCTAGCCTGCGTGCTTGATATGTTGGAAGAAAGATTGATATCCCCGGCTTCCTTCATCTCCACATAAGCGACTGCAAAAAGGTCTTTCCCGTATGTGTCTGTGGCTTGGATGCCGCCGCCGTTCCCGGTTGAACTACAACCCTCTACATCGACCGCACCACCGTGGACATAAAGGTGACCGTCTGCCACCACGCCACTCCCTGACGTGTTTTTGACGGTCAGCCCCCCGTAAAGCAGAGCCATGGCACCGTCTTTAATCTGCATCTGTCCCCCGGTGATGGAGATGCTTGCATCCTCCTTAGAGGTGAAAAGTACGGCTTGCACCACATCACTGTTGCTGTAGGTACCACCGCCGATAACAACATCCTTGGAAGTCGTGACGCTTTGGGTCAAACACCTGGATGCGGTGACCTCAGAATCGAGGCTGGTGATGCTCGTCTGCTCCTTGCGAGCGACACCATTCGGCGTATTAATGAACACGGCATCGGCAATCACATGGTTGCCGTGATAATCGCTCCGGCTGCGGTCCGTGCCAATACAAGCCTTGCCATCCTCGTTTTTCGTGAGGGAGACCATGAACGTGCCGTATTTCTTGTCGTCCGAATCGGAAAGGATGAGCGTGGTGATGTCACCGGCCTCATTCATCTCATATCCCCAGCAAGTGATGGAGTGTCCGATTCCGGTGCTGGCAGTGAGATCCAGCACAACGGCTTGAGCATCATGCTCGAAAGCCTTCTTGATTGTGGCTTGAATATCATCGAACTTTGGTTCAATCTGCGTACCCGGTTGAACACACATCTTTGCCGAATAAAACGCGGCACCCGCCGTGGAGGGATACGAGGGAATCTTGGTATAGTCGCCGAAAATATCCGTGTAGTAGGTCCCGAAAGAAATTGCGGGATTCCTCTGGGAACTTCCATCGGAATAGTAGTTGCCATTCGTACCCCAGGGGGATTTTCCCTGCATCCACCAAGTAATGGCATTGAGAGAGCTTCCACCGGTGTTGTACCACTTGGAGACAAACTCCCTGTACACCTCCAAGCAGCCGGTACCGTTGGGGGCGGTATAGCCGAAGGGGACGATTCCGTTTGGAATCTCCTCTCCCTTCTTGTAGTATGTGTCCTGCCAATACTGGATGACATTGGAAGAGGCTGCAGCCCAGCACAAGTTGGAATCTGCGGGTACCTCACCTTCAATAAATTCAATATACGCATCATCGCTCTTTGAGAACTTGCCGACATCGTAGACATTGCCGGAGACCACAGTGAGGGCGGCATTGGCGGCCATTGTTCCGGAAAGGAGCAAAAGGAGGAGAGGGGAAAGCTTCATATAAGTTAAGTAGCATCCTACCTGAAACGGGGCGGGAGCGCAAGGAGAAAATGCTGGGAAATAGCCAAAAACAGCCAAATTTCCGCGTTGGGAGGGGGAAGGGATGCAGAAAGTGGCGCGGGTAGTGCTCTCAGCACTGGCACCAGAGGCATTTGAGGTAGTCCTCTCCGTCGAAATCCGGGGGCATGGGGGCGTGGGAGAGGACGGCGCGGGGGATGGCGGCCTGCACCATGGAGCGGAAGGCGGCGTGTGAGAGCTTGCGGCAGTTGGTGGTGCAGAGGAGCCAGCCCTTGGGGGAAAGGCAGGCGGCGGCTTTTTCCACAAGGGTGCCGTAATCCCGCTCCACGCGCCAGATACGCCCCTTCTCATCGCGGGAGAAGGTGGGCGGGTCCAGCACGATGGCATCAAAGGTGCGGCCCTGGCGGGCAAAGCGGTCCAACCAGTGGAGGGTGTCTCCCTTGCAGAAGAAGTGCTTCTTGTCGTCGATACCGTTGGCCTGCATGTTCTCACGGCACCAGGTGAGACAGGGCTGGGCGAGATCCAGCGTGGAGGCAACGGCCCCGGCAGCGGCGGCGCATACGGAGAAGCCGCCGGTGTAGGCGAAGGTGTTGAGCAGCGTCATGCCTGGGTGGCAGCGGCGGCGCACTTCCGCGCGGTTGAGGCGCTGGTCCAGGAAAAGCCCTTGGGAGTACCCGGCGGCCATGTCCATGATGAATTGGATTCCGTTCTCACGGATGGCAAAGCGCAGGGGCAGCTGCGGGCCGCAAATCTGTGCGGGAGGCTCCTTCACGTCCTTGTCCAGCCGCTTCACAAAGACGGGGCGGCCTGTCTGCTCCAGCGAATCCCGAAGGCCGCGCGGCAGGGAGGTGTCTCTCAGGGAGACGAGCAGGCGGTCCGCCAGGGCATCAATGAACACGCCTTTCCACACAGTGCCGTCCACCACGCGGAAGGCGTCCGTGTGTACCGGGATGGCGGCGCGGCGGGCGGCAAGCAGCTCCTGGAGGGTGTCCGGCATGGGGAGATGAAACTAGGCGAGTTTCGCGGCGGCGGCGCGGATGGTGGACTCCATGGTGTTGAGGGCATTGGCGCGGGTGGAGGCCAGGTGCTCGCGCAGGCCGCTCTCATGCAGGGGGGAGAGGTCCGCCTGTGCCACCTGCTGCGGGGTGAGCCCGGAGAGCAGGCGGATGAAGATGGCAATCAGGCCCTTGGTGATGAGCGAATCGCTGTCCGCGTGCACCATCACGAGCCCCTGCTGCAGCTCCACACCCACCCAGACGCGGCTCTGGCAGCCCTTGATGAGGTTTTCATCCCGGCGGTACTGCTCCGGCATGGGGGGGAGGGCGCGGCCCAGGTCGATGATGTATTCGTACTTCTCCGTCCAGTTGTCGAAAACGGAGAGGTCGTCCAAAAGCTCCTGCAAGCGTTCGTCGAATGAATCCATGGCGGTAAATGAGAGTTAAACGGCTTCTTCTTCCTCCTCCACCTGTTCCACGGCGGTTTCGCCGAAAAGGCGGAGCATGGCGGATTCGCCCTCCCTGCGGGCGTCTTCCGGGGTAAGGCCCTCACGGGTGAGGATATAGGTGGCCATGGCGAGCGCGGCTTCGGATTCCCCCGCGAAGGAGGCCTCCGCACCCTCCGTCAGCAAGTCGCGCGCGTTGCGGATGTACGCGGTGTGGGCGAGCACGCGGATCTTGGGGTTGATACCGCGCGCGGCGGCGGAGATTTCACGGGAGGGCGCGGCCGGGGCGGTCACGATGATGGCCACGGCATCCGAAACGCCGGCCATGCTGAGGATGGGGCGCAGGCGCGCATCCCCGTACAGCGCGGGAATGCCCTGCTCCGTAAGGCGGGAAACGGTGTCCACGTTCATCTCCAGCACCACGACCTCGAAGTGGTTGCGGCGCAGGATATCGCACACCAGCTCGCCGCAGGGGCCGTAGCCCACCACAATCACGCGCTCCTTGTCCTCCGTGGGCTTGGGGATGCGGGAGGCATCCGGCGCGGCGGAGATGCGCAGGCCGCGGCGCTCCAGCTCATCCAGCAGCACGGGCACGAAACGGTAGCAGGCGGCGTTGATGATGATGGAGATGATGGCCACGCCGGTGATGACATTGGTGGCGGCCTCCGGCAGCATCCCGTAGCGCTCGGCAATGAGCGCAGCCAGGATGAAAGAGAATTCACCAATCTGGGAAAGGGATGCGCCCACCATGGTGGAACGGCGCACGGACTTGCCCAGCAGGCGCATCACGCAGAAGGCACCCAGCGGCTTCACCAGCATGCATGCGGCAAGCGTGGCCAGCGCGAGCGGCCAGTGCTCCAGCAACCCGCCCACTTCAAAGCCCATGCCCACCGCCAGGAAGAACAGCACGGCAAAGGCATCACGCATGGGCAAGGCATCGCTGGCGGCGCGGGCGGCGTACTTGCTCTGCCCCAGCACCATGCCGGAAAGAAAGGCCCCGAATTCCGTGGAGGCGTTGAAAGCCTGGTCCGACACCACGGCAATGGCGAGTGCGGCCACCAGCACGGCGAGCGTGAAGAGCTCGTTGGAATTGCTGCGGGAGATGTAGTGGAGGACCTTGGAAATGAAGATTTTGCCCGCGAACTTGACCACGACGAGCAGGACGGCCAGCTTGACCACCATCCAGAAGAACTCCTTCATCAGGTTCCCGCCGTTGAAAATGGCCGGCAGCAGCACCAGCAGCAGGATGGTGAAGATATCCTCCACCACCAGCCAGCCCAGCGCCGTGTGGCCCACCGGGCCGGACATGAGCCGGTTGTCTCCCAGCACGCGGGTGAGCACCACCGTACTGGAAACGCAGATGCACAGGCCGTACATGACCGCGTGGCTCCAGCCATCCTGCATACCCAGGAAATAGAACACCAGCGAGCCCGTGCCCACCATGAGCGCAATGCAGCAGAGCGCGCCGGGAACCGCCACCTTCTGCACCGCCACCAGGTCTTTGATGTGGAACTGCAGGCCCACGCCGAAGAGCAACAGGATGACCGCAAAGTCCGAGCAAAGGTGAATCGTCTCCTTGTTCACCTCAATTCCCCACCAGCCGCGCGCCGTCAGGATGCCGGCCACAAGGTAGCCTACCAGGGGAGAGAGCTTGAGGCGCTGGGCAACCATGCCCAGCAGCAACGCCAAAGTGATTCCGAGTGCGATTGTTATCATGAGTACACGCGTGCCCAGAGGACTTTCAGGTAGCGCCCCTCCGGGTAGGTTGACAGGAACGGGTGGTCCCAGCCGGGACCGGACATATCCAAAATCTGCAGGCGGCGGCCCAAGCGCTGCGCAGCCTTGATCACCACCTTCTCAAACTCCGGCGGCGTTACCAGCCCGGAGCAGGAACAGGTGACGAACAGCCCGCCCGGCCGCACGCACTGCAGGCCGAGCATGTTGAGGTCGTTGTACTTCTTGAGCCCCTCTTCCTTCTCTTCGTCGCGCCCCAGTACAAACTTGGGGGGATCCAGCAGCACCACATCGAAAGTTTTGCCGTTGCGCACCATTTGGCGGGCGTACACAAAGGCGTCCGCATGCACAAAATCAATGCGCAGCGGGCCGCGGGAGGCGTTGATGTTGGCGTTGCGCCTGGCCATGGCGATGGCCTTCTCGTCCAGGTCCACGGCGGTTACCTCCCCTGCACCGCCCAGCAGCTTGGCATAGATGGAAAAGCCTCCGGAATAGCAGCAGAGGTCCAGCAGGCTGCGGCCCTGCACCAGCTTGGAAAGGCGCATGCGGTTCTCCCGCTGGTCACAGAAGAAGCCGGTCTTGTGGCCCTGCTCGAAATCCACCTCGAACTGCACGCCGTTCTCCTGAATGCGGACCTTCTGCACGGGCTCGCTCTTGGGGGCGTTGGCGGGGTCTATGCCCTCCATGCGGGCAATCTTCTCATCCACGGTGATGACATGGCGCCTGGTGCCGCAAAGCTCGTGCAGCAGGGGAAGCCACTGCGGCAGCCGCAGCCACACGCCCAGCGTGCTCACTTCCAAGCTCAGCACATCCGCGTAGCGGTCCACTATCAGGCCGCCCAGACCGTCGGAATCCCCGTGCACCACGCGGTAGGCATTGGTGGTGGCATCCAGGTTGCAATCCCTGCGGCGCCACTGCACGGCGCGGTGCAGGGCCTGCAGCAGGTCGTCCTCCGTGAGCACGCTGTCCGCGTGGCGCAGCATGCGCAGAGGCGTGCGGCTGGCGGCGTTCCAGAACCCGCCGCCGAAAAGCTCGCCGTTCTTGTCGTACACATTGATAAGGCCGCCCGTAACGGCATCCGGGCTCACGGCACCGAGCATGCGCGGGAACACGGCGGGATTGTAGGTGAAATACTTGAGCTGCACCCAGGGGCGGTGCCAATGCTCGCTGCCTTCCGGCGCATCTCCGCCCTTGAAGGCGCGCGGGGCTGCCGGTTTCCTCTCGCGGTGCTGCGTGCGGGCATCCCTGCCCCTCTGCTCAAAATTCCTCACGCGGGTATGGTACACGCACGCGCGCGTTTTGTCAATCTCATGATTCCACGTCTTGAACACGCGTCTTGATTATTGGGTAAACCAAGCGTATAATGGCGCGCGACATGTTGGAGACCATCATATGGGGCGGGCTGAGCGTTTCCGCCTGGATAACCATCGCCATTGTACTGACGATGTTCAGCCTGATGCTGTTCACGAAGCTTCATGCGGATATCGTGTTCCTGGGCGGAATGATGGCTCTGATGGTGACGGGTGTGCTCAAGCCGGAGCAGGCGGTGAGCGGGTTCAGCTCCACGTCTGTGGTGGTGGTTGGCGTGCTGTTTGTGGTGGTGGCAGGCCTGGTGCACACGGGTGTGCTGCACTGGATAGTGCGCTACGTGCTGGGCTCGCCGAACAAATACTGGCGCGCCATCGTGCGCCTGATGCTGCCGGTGGCCCTGCTCAGCTCCATTCTGAGCAACACCACGGTGGTGGCCCTCTTCATCGATGTGGTGAAAGTGTGGAGCAAGAAGCTCAACATCTCCCCTTCCCGCCTCCTCATCCCCTTGAGCTACGCCTCCGGCATGGGCGGCATCTGCACGCTCATCGGCACGCCGCCCAACCTCATCATCTCCTCTTTCTACACCAAGGAAACCGGGATTGAACTGAGCATCTTCACGCCCACGCTGGTGGGCCTGTTCTGCCTAGCGGTCGGCATTGTATCCGTCATTGCCATGCAAAAGCTGCTGCCGGAGCGCAAGAGCCCGGAAAAATCCTTTGCCAACCTGTCCGACTACACGGTGGAGCTGATGGTGCCGTCCGACAACGACATGGTGGGCAAGACGGTGAAGGAATGCGGGCTGGACAACGTGAAGGGCGGGCACCTGGTGGAGATTGTCCGCTTTGACAAGGCGGTTATCACCCCGGTGGAGGAAGACGAGTTCATCATGGGCGGCGACCGCTTGGTCTTCTCCGGGCGAATCGAGGAGCTGCTGCAGCTGCGCGATTCCCGCGGACTGGTGAACGCCGTGCACCATGTCTACAGTTTGGAGGAGATGAACCAGAACCGCACGCTCCACACTGCCTACGTGACCTTCCGCTCCTCCCTGATTGGCGAGAAGATAGCGGAGACGAATTTCGAGAAGGAGAACGGCATGACGCTGGTGGCCGTGGCGCGCAAGGGCGAACGCCTGGAGGACATGCCGCGCGAGGTGGTGCTGGATGCGGGCGACACGCTGCTGCTGGAAAGCACCAGGAAATCCCTGCCGGCGACCCCGGACATACACTTCTACGATTCGGATGCCACGTACCAGATCAACGGCAAGACCATCGTGTCCTCCTTGATTATGCTGGGCATGATCCTGCTTTCCGCATTCAAGGTGCTGCCGCTGGTGAGCGCGTGCTTCCTGGCGGCGTTCGCCATGCTCCTCACCAAGTGCTGCACGGTGAAACAGGCACGCAAGAGCATCAACTGGGAGGTGCTCATGGTCTTTGCCGGCTCCGTATGCCTGGGGCTTGCCATTGAGAACACCGGCATAGCCCAGATGCTGGCCAACGGCCTGCTGGGTCTTTGCGGCACCAATCCCTACGTGGTGCTCTTCACCATCTGCATTGTCAGCACCTTTGTTACGGAGTTTGTGAGCAACACCGCGGCAGGTGCCATGTTCTTCCCCATTGCCTACAACGCCGCGCTCGCGGTGGATGCGAACCCGCTCACCTTCTGCGTGGCGCTCATGGTGGCGGTCTCCTCCAGTTTCGCCACGCCCATCGGCTCACCCACGCACATGATGGTGTACGGCCCGGGCGGCTACAGGTTCGCGGATTTCATGCGCATCGGCATCCCCATGAACTTCATCATCGTGGCGGCGGATGTCTTCATCACCGTGCTGCTTTTCCCCATGCACGGCTAAGGGTCGCCATTCCCCACACGACAAGGCAACTTAAAAGGGGCGGCAACCCGGTAATGGTTGCCGCCCCGCTTCAAATCCAACGCTATCGCCATACGGCGGGTTATTCTTCTGCATCCGGCAGCTCGTCGTCGTCCGCCTCGCCGCCGTGGGCAAGGATGAACTGCAGGTCATTGAGGTCCAGGCTGGAGGCGAAGCCCTCATCACCCAGCACGTTGGTAACGAGCTGGTTCTTCTGCTGCTGGAGCACGCGGATTTTCTCCTCCACGGAATCGCGGGTGAGCAGACGGTAGGCAATCACCTTGTTCTTCTGGCCGATTCGGTGCGTACGGTCGATGGCCTGGTTTTCCACGGCGGGGTTCCACCAGGGGTCGTAGAGCACCACGTAGGAGGCGGAGGTGAGGTTCAAACCGGCGCCGCCCGCCTTCAGGGAGAGCAGGAACACGCTCGGCTCCTTGGTGGTCTGGAACTTTTCAATCTCCGCCTTGCGGTCCTTGGTCTGCCCGGTGAGGTAGTTGTACGGGCGGCCCTCTGCATCCAGGCGGGACTTGATGATTTCCAGCATGGAGACGAACTGGGAGAACACCAGCACCTTGTGGCCTTCATCACGCAGCTGGTCCAGCAGGTAGAAGAGCGCGTTGAGTTTGGCGCTGTCCTCCTTCAGGTAGCGCTGGTCCACCAAACCGGGGTGGCAGCATATCTGGCGCAAACGCATGAGGCCCTGCAGGATGGCGAAGGAGTTCTTCTTCACGGACTCGTCGGAATCCACGCCCAGAAGGGCCTTCTGGATGCGGTGCAGCTCCGCCTTGTAGAGCTGGCGCTGAATGCCGCTCATCTTGGCGTAGATTTCCTCCTCCGTGCGGGGCGGCAGGTCCTTGGCCACCTGCTGCTTGGTACGGCGCAGCAGGAAGGGCTTGAGACGCGCAGCCAGGCGGTTCTGGCTCTGGGAATCCTTGCGCTTGTCGAACCTCTTCTTGAAGTAGGCGCGGCTGCCGAGCACGCCGGGCATGGCGAATGCCATGAGCGACCACATATCCAGCAGGCGGTTCTCGATAGGCGTACCGGAGAGCACCAGGCGGTTGAAGGCGGAGATGTCTCGCGCGGCCTTGGCGGCCTTGGAATCCGGGTTCTTGATCTGCTGGCCCTCATCCAGGATGACGGAAAGCCACTTGATGGAATTGAGCTGTTCACCGCACACGCGCAGCTGGGCGTAGTTGATGACCACCATGTCATAGCTGCCCATAATCGCATCCACCACGGCCTGCTCCTTGTTGCGGATGACGAGCACGCGCACGCCGGGGGCGAACTTGGCGGTTTCGCCGGCCCACACGTCCAACACGGACTTGGGGCAGACAATGAGGACGGGCGGCACCACAATCTTCTTCTTGCCCTTCTTGTTGTTGCGCATGTATTCCTCACGCAGCCACAGGACGTAGGTGATGGACTGGATGGTCTTGCCCAAGCCCATATCGTCTGCCAGGATACCGCCGAAGCCGTTGACGGCCAGGTAGGCGAGGAAGTGGAAGCCTTCCTCCTGGTAGGGGCGCAGGGTGGCCTGCAGGGTATCCGGCACGGCGGGCTTGACATCGATTTTGATTTCCGAGGTGCGCTCTTTGATGCGCTGCCAGGCCTTGGGGTCGAACACCTCTGCGGCGCGCGGGTCCGCCAGCTGCAGGGCATGCATGCGGTGCGTCTCGCCGGACAGGTCGAACGGATCCAGGCCGAGCTTGGTGACGGCGTCCCTCTGGGCGTCATCGAGCTTGATTTCCAGGCGCATCCAGCGGCCGTCGTCCATGCGCACGTAACCGCCGCGGGCGGAGACGAGGGAGCGGATCTGCTCCTTGGTGAGGGTGACACCCTCCACATCGATGACGACGCGCAGGTCGAACCAGTCGATTTCCTGGTTGACGACCTCGAAACGGATGGCGGCGGCCACGGGGTCCTCCAGCAGGGATTCCAGGCTGCTGTCCAGCTTGGTGGTGATGGTTTTCGGGATAGCCTTGCACCATTCTGCGAATTTCTCCGGGAACTGCTTGGTGATGCGGCTCTTGAAGGAGCTCATCTGGGAATCGTAGGTGAAGCTCATCTCCTCCAGCAAATCCGGGATGGGGTAGAGGTACTCGCGGATGAAGCGGATGAGCGTGCCGTCTTTCACGGGCTTCTGCTCCACCAGCTCCCAGTCGTCCTTGCCCAGGCGCTCCTTGCGGCGGCCGGGGTCGTCCTGGGCGGTGACCTCCAGCAGCACGTGCTCCGTGTCTGCGCTGGTGAGGCCGCGCACAATCTTCATGGTGAAGGTGGGCTTCATCTCGATATCCACCACGCGCTCCTCCATGCTGGGCGGGAGCGTGGCACCGATCTTGCGCAGGAACTCCACGCCGTCCATGCTGTCCAGCACGGTCTTGGGAATGGAGTAGCGCGGCTCCACCTCCGTGCTTTCCAGCCAGCGCGGCGGACCGGGGAAGACCGTTTCGTCAGATTGGTAGAGCTCCACCAACCCGGGCAGCTGGCGCACGGAGTGGGTAACGTGCACGCCTGCGGCGGTCACCAGCTGCAGCCCGTAGCAGTCCGGCAGGATGGGGTCGTCTATGCAAATCCACTTGAGCGGTTCTGCCACCACCTTGAAGTAGCACTCGTCCAGGTTCACCAGGTAGCCCTTGAGCGCGCGCTGGTGGAACAGGCGGTTCATCACGCGGCAGGCTTCCTCCTTGTCCAAGTCAAGCACCACGGATTCCGCCCGCTCCGCGTAGTCGCGCAGCACGTTGAGCAGGATATCCGTCTGGGGATCGCACATGATGGCTCCGTGCAGGAACTCGCTGATGAGCTGCTCCAGCTGGGCGTGCTCGCGGATGGGCATCCAGTCTTCGTTCTCCTTGAGACGGTACTCGAAATGGGCCTCGTTGATGGTGGAGACGAGACGCATGAAGAGGTTGTAGCGCGGGGGCTGGGGCGGGCGTTCGTTGACGCTGCGGATGCGTTCGCACCAGGCGCCGGCCTCCTTCTCGCGCTCCCAGGCGCTGATGCGCTTCTGCACCTTGCCGAGATCTGTGACGGCGTTCATGAACTCCGGATAGGCAATGCGCTTCTTGGTGAACGCGTAGGCAATGTAGTTCCAGAATTCCAGGATGTTGTGCGGGGCTTCCGGCCAGAGCTCCAGGGCATCGTAGCTGGTGACTTCCCAGCGGGGGTTGAGGCGCACGATGTCGTGGTCGTGGATTTCCTGCTCAATGGCAAAGCGGCGGTAGCGCTTCTCCAGCTTGGTCACATAGTCCGCCTCCGAGTCGTCCAAATCTCGCCCGAGCTTCTCTTCCAACACGTCGGAAAGGGGAATCTCGTTGAGCTCGTTGGGGCTTTCCGGCATGTTGGCACCGCGGTAGAGGCGCTCTATCATGGTTGCCACCTGGCAGGCACCGGAGACGCGTTCGTCCTCCGCCTTGCAGCTGCCGTACCAGCGGTTTCCCCGCAGGCGCAGGCTGGTGGTGAACACACCCACTTTCGTTTCCACGCGCCCCTGGATGAAGAGATGGTTGCCGAAAATCTGGGTGACGGCACCTTCCTTTTGGAGCTTTTCACCCTCCGCGCGCACGTCTTCCGTGTAAGCGTTGAGAAAGTTCAGTGTGGCGCGGTCTGGATTGAGAGATGGACTTAGCATGGCTGGAGTAATGTTGGCACGCAACTACACCCCACCAATCCCGCCTGTTCGGCGGTACGGCAAGATGCACTTGCAAGCATACTTGATATATAGCACATTTCTTTCACTTTTTCAAGATGTCGGGGAAAGTTTTTTGATTTTTTTCCCACTACGGGGCTTCAAGGCGGCCCGTACCAAGAGCCTCGGGGGAACACACAGCAGCCTTGACTCAAATGCATGGCGGGGATATCCTACCGACATGGACCACGCACGGCAGGACGAACAGAAATCGGGGGCGGCACTCTCATCCGTGCTGTGGAGCGCCCTGCTCACCGCCATGAAATTCGTGGTGGGCATCATGACGGGATCGCTGGGTATCCTTTCCGAGGCCCTGCACAGCGCGCTGGACCTGCTCTCCGCCACGGGCACGTACTTTGCCGTGAAAGTGGCGGCACGCCCGGCGGACGAGGACCACCCGTACGGGCACGGCAAGGTAGAGAACCTGATGGCGCTGGCAGAGACGCTGCTCCTGCTGCTCACGGCGGCCTGGGTGATCAAGGAGGCGTGGGAGCGCCTGGCGAGCGACGACCCCGCCGCCCTGCAGGTGGAGACCTCCGTTTGGGCCTTTGTGGTCATCATCGTCTCCATGCTGGTGGATATCAACCGCGCGGCCATGCTGCGCCGCGTGGCAAAGGAAACCAAGAGCCCCGCGCTGGAGGCGGACGCCGCCCATTTCTCCACGGATATCTGGAGCAGCGCAGCCGTTCTGCTGGGTATCAGCGGCGCGGCCGTGGCATCCTTCACCCTCCCCGGCAGCTGGCTGGAGTGGGTATTCCTGCGCATGGACGTCTTTGCCTCCCTCGTGGTGGCCTTCTTCATCCTCACCGTCTGCAAGGAGCTCGGCGGGCGCGCCATCGACAACCTGATGGACAAGACCGACGGCGAAACCGCAGCCACCGCGCGCCGCGTAATGCAGGAGCGCATGCCCGCCTACCCCGTGCGGGAGCTCCGCGTGCTGGAGACCGGCTCCAAGGCCTACCTGAGCATGGTGGTGGATGTGCCGCGGGACCTTCACGTGGACACCGCGCACGAGATCGCAGACGCCATTGAGGCCCTGATGACGGATGCCCTGCCCGGCTCCGAGACCCGCGTACACATGCAGCCGGCGGAGCTGGACACGCAGCAGGCGGACATGCTGGTGCGCCAGATTGCCCTCACCCACCGCTTCGGCGTGCACGGGCTGGTGCTCATGCATGCAGACCAGGGATTCATCATCTTCACGGACCTGGAGCTGCCGCCGGATGCCACCCTGGGAGCCTGGAGCGTGGCCGTGCAGGCCTTCAAGAACGATTTGCGCCGCCGCCTGCACGCAGACAAGGTGATTGTGCACGTGGAGCCCAACCTGCGCGAGCTGCCCAGCTTCCCGGCCCCCCTGCCGCCCACGGAGGAGTGGGAGGAGTGCGTGCGCCGCGCCATGGCGGAGCTCAACGCCCCCGCCCCGCAACAGATAGAGCTCTACACCCGCGGCGCGGAGCGTCTGTGCGCCGTCTTCATCCCGCGGGACGACACCCTCACCGTGGAGCAGAGCCACACCATGCTCTCCACCCTCACCAAGCGCCTTACCGCCGCCCTGCCCCCGGTGGCCCGCATCATCGTGGCCTATGCCTACCCCCGCACGGTTTAGCCTTGAATTTCCCATGGCTTGGGGTAGAATGCCCGCATGAAAACGATTCTTGTCACAGGCGGCACCGGGTTCGTGGGTTCCAACCTCTGCCACAGGCTGATTGCAGACGGTGAGCGCGTGATCTGCCTGGACAACAACTACACGGGTTCCCCGGAAAACGTGCGGGACCTCATGGACAGCCCGCGCTTCACCCTTGTGGAGCACGATGTGATAGAGCCGTACGACTGCCCGGAGAAGCTGGACCGCATCTACAACCTGGCCTGCCCGGCATCCCCGCCCTTCTACCAGGGCAACCGCTCCATCTTCACCACCAAGACCTGCGTGCTGGGCATCCTGAACATGCTGGAGCTCGCCAAGAAGAACGGGGCCCGCATTCTCCAGAGCTCCACCTCCGAGGTCTACGGCGAACCTCAGGTCCACCCCCAGGTGGAATCCTACCGCGGAAACGTCAACCCTATCGGCATCCGCGCCTGCTACGACGAAGGCAAGCGCTGCGCGGAAAGCCTCATGTTCGACTACCACCGCCACGAGGGCGTGGACATCCGCGTGATCCGCATCTTCAACACATACGGTCCCATGATGAACCCTGAGGACGGCCGCGTGGTCTCCAACTTCATCTGCCAGGCCCTGCGCGGGGATGACATCACCATCTACGGCGAGGGGCAGCAGACGCGCTCCTTCCAGTATGTGGACGACCTCATCGAGGGCATGGTGCGCATGATGGAGAACGAAACGGGATTTGTAGGCCCGGTGAACCTGGGCAATCCCGGGGAGTTCACCATCCGCCAGCTCGCGGATTTGGTGCTGGAGAAGATACCCTCCAAGAGCAAGCTGGTGCACCGCCCGCTGCCCTCCGACGACCCCACCCAGCGCCGCCCGGAAATCTCCCTGGCTTGGGAAAAGCTCGGTTGGAAACCCACCATCCCGCTTTCCGAGGGCCTGGACCGCACCATCGCCTACTTCCGGGAAAAAATCGGCAAGTAGCACAGGAAAGGAAAAGCCCCCTGCCGGAAACGGAGGGGGCCTGTCTTTGCATGAACGGGCGTTTTACTTCCTGCCGGGCGGCGGGGGTACGAGCTTGCCGTCCAGCATAATCGGGGCATCGGGTCCCTGCTGAATCCTGATGCGGGCATTGGTGATCTCCTCGATGTATTTCTCCGGCTTCATCGAGGGGGAATAGCTCAGGTTGCAGATAACCTTGCCGTTGGGCTCCACCAGCGCCCCCATGGGCATACCCTTGTCACACTTGTACTTGGGCAGCGGGGTAATGGAGCGGTAGCCGATGCACAGCCCCTTGGCCGCCTTGAATTTGCGGGAGTTGATGATTTTCCGGTCCAGTTCCTTGCACACGCCGCAGGTGGAGGGGTCGGAGTAGAGCACCCATACGGGCAGGTTGTACTTCTTGGCCGCCTCGAACGCCTTGGCCTCTTCGGTGTACCATTTCACCCGCAGGGTCTCGGACTTCTTCTTGATTCGCTCCGCCTCTTGCTCTTCGGGCGAAAGCTTGGGCTTGGCCGGCTTTTCGGCGGCGGGTTTATCAGGCGCACCCGGTGCGGGAGCGGCATCCTGCCCGAACGAGTTCCCGCCCAGCAGAAGGGCCAACACAACAACGGAAATAAACGGCTTGTTCATCTGGGCCGCATTCTGACACTGCACCCCGCTCCTGTCAAGCACATAGCGCGCCCCGGCAGGCCCCAAATTCCCCCACATCTGGCCTTTTTTGCTTGAACCGGCAGCCATGCGGGGTATAATTCCAAAACATGAGTGTAGAAAAACCATTGGAAGGGAAAGTGGGTATTGTTACAGGGGTGGCCAACCACCGCAGCATCGCGTTCGGTATTGCCAAGGCCTGGCATGCGGCCGGGGCAAAGCTGATTTTCAGCTACCAGGGGGAACGCCTGAAGGATGGCGTGGCTAAGCTGGCGCATGAAAACTTTGGTGAGGACACGCCGCTGTGCGAACTGGATGTGGCCAGCGACGAATCCATTGAAAACTTCTTCCGCTTTGTGGCGGAGCAAACACCGCAGGTGGACATGCTGCTGCACGCCATTGCCTTTGCCCCGCGCGAGCCCGGCACCCTGGAGGGGCATTTTTCCGATATCGGGCGGGAAGCCTTCCGCAGCTCGCTGGATATTTCCGCGTACTCGCTGATTGCCCTGGCGCGCGGGGCGGCCCCGCTCATGACGAACGGCGGCAGCATTACCGCGCTCACCTACCACGCCAGCCGCTGCGTGGTGCCCAACTACAACCTCATGGCCGTCTCCAAGGCCGCACTGGAATCCTGCACCCGCTACCTGGCATACGACCTCGCGCAGCGCGAGGCCCCCATCCGCGTGAACTGTATCTCCGCCGGGCCCGTGCAAACGCTGGCAGCCCGCGGTGTGAGCGGTTTCACCACCATGCTCAAACTCTATCAGGAAAAGGCCCCCCTGCACCGCTCCTGCACGCAGGACGAGCTGGGGGCCATGGCCGCCTACCTGGCTTCCGATGCCGCCGCCGCAGTGACAGGCCAGGTGCTGTACGTGGACGGCGGGTACTCCATCATGGGAATGTGATGAAATGATGGGAAAACGGCCAGCCCTGTTCCTTGCCGCGCTGGCGTTGCTCCTGCCGGCGCAGGGTACGGAATACTGGGTGTTGGGAACATCCCAGACGGAGGGCTGGTACGATGTGAACAAGACCTTCTCCCAGGAGTTCCCGGACAGCCAGATGTGCTGGGCCGCCTCCGCCAGCAACATGCTCGCCTGGTGGCAGGACCACAACCCGGAGTACAACGACCTGGCCGCCATGAACACCCCCAGGGGTGGGCAGGAGATTTTCGACACCTTCAAGACGGCATACGAAAACGACGGCGGTTTCCAGGCATTCGGCATCCTCTGGTACCTGCAGGGAGATACCAATGAAGTCTACCTGCCGCCCCTGACGGAGGAAGGCAAAGAGATGGGAGGATACTACGGAAACGCCATTACCCAGATATACAGCGAGCGGCCTATCAGTCTCGGCCTCTACGACGTGAGAATATACAATTCCTCCATCGTCTCGGAATTCCTCAAGGAATGCATTGTGAACGGCTACAGCGTGGGTCTGGGCATATACGGAAAAACTATAGACGGGAAAGATATAGCCCATGCCGTCACCCTGTGGGGAATCGACTACGACGAGGAGAGGCAGATGATTCAGAAGATGTACCTCACGGATTCCGATGATGTGCAGCTGGGCAAGGATTATGAACTCCCCCAGCTCTTTGAGGCGGAATGCCGCAAGCTGGAGGTGGAGTTCTCCATCAAGGAAGGTGAGGAAATCAAGCAAATCATGCTGGAGGAATTGGGCATCTCCTGCAAGCGCGAGGGCAGGACTTGGTACAACGATACCATGTACGTGGGCGCGGTCAACCGTCTCAAAACAGAGCTTGTGCCTGAACCCGCCACGTCTACGCTGGGGCTGGTGGCACTGGCGGCGCTCTGCACGCGCCGGCGGCGGTCACTTGCCTGATTGCAGGCTCTCCAGCTTGTGCACCACGGAATCCAGGGCTTCAAGCTCCTCGGGGGAAATGTGCTCGGCCACGGCATCAAGCATCACACGGAACCGGCCGTAAACCTCCTCGAACATCTGCACGCCTCGCTCAGAAAGGCGGATGCGCACGGCGCGGCGATCCTCCGGGTTGGGACGGCGCTCGAAAAAGCCCTTGCGCACCATGCTTTCCACCAGCAGCGAGGTGGCGGGAACGGACATCTGCATGCGCGCAGCCAGCGTCTTGAGGGGAATGCCCTCCGGTTCGTCCTCCAACAACAGCTTGAGCTGGGATATGGCGGAGCCCTGCCGCACCGTGAGCCCCAGCATCTTCTTGAGCTGCCCCGCGCTCACATTGCGCACGGCCTCCCGCCGCATCTCATCCAACAGGTTGAGAAGCTTGCGGAAAATCAGGTGTGCGGGCGTATCTGCCATAACGCAGGCAATTATAGCGGATGCCGCCGCCCGTGGCAAGGCTGTAATCAGCCTTGTTGCGGGCAACTATGAAAGAATCCACCTTCCCCGCGCTCAATTGGAGCGCGGGGAAAGCCACTTGGCGAAGAGGCAGGAGGTAGCGGGCACAAGGAGGAGGTTCAGGATGGTAGCGGAGAGAAGGCCGCCGAACTGCACGATGGCCAGTGGGGCCAGGAGCTCGCCGCCGGGCTGGTTGCGCGCCCACACCAGCGGGAGCAGCCCCAGGATGGTGGTGAGGCTGGTCATGATGATAGGGATGAGGCGCTCCTCCGACCCGGCGCGGATGGCATCCGCGGCGGACATGCCGTCCTGCTCCAGCGTGCGGTAGCGGTTGAGCAGGATGAGCCCGCTGCGGATGGCGAAGCCGATGACCGTGATGAAGCCCACGATGGAGCTCACCGACAGGATGGGCGGCACGTACCCGCCGTGCAGCACGGAGGACACGGTGTCCGGCGAGGCCAGGAAGACGGCGGCAATGCCACCCACCAGGCAGAGCGGGATATTCACCAGCGTGACCGCCGCACGCCGCAGGCTGCCGAGCGAGGCGGCCAGCAGCAGCACGATGAGCACGCACACGGCACCGCCCAGCAGGTACAGGCGCTGCCCGGCCTGCTCCCGGCTCTTGATGGTGCCGTCGTAATCCACAGTGCAGCCCAGCTCGTGCATGGCGGGGTCAAGTTTCTCGCGGCAGGCGGCGGCCAGGTCGCCCAGGTTGGAATCAGGCGCGGGGTTGCAGGAAATCATGGCCTTGCGGCGCCCGTTGTCGCGCAGGATGAGGTTGGTCTGCTCCGCGCGGTAGACTTGGGCGGACTCGCCGAGCGGCACGGCCTTTCCGTTGCCCGCCAGCAGGGGCAGGCGGCGCACGTCATCCACGCTCATGCGCAGCTGCGGCTCCAGGCGCAGCATGATGTTCCAGTGGTCCAGGTTGCGGATGACCTCCCCCGCCTTGAGGCCGTGCAGCGCGGCGGACACCTGTTCTGCGGCATCCGCCACGGAGAGGCCGTAGGCGGCCAGCACCTCGCGGTTGTAGTCCACGCAGATGGTATCCACGGTTACCTCGCGGTTGGCACGCGCATCCGCCACCTGTGGCATGGAGGAGAGGATATCCGCAGCCTTCTTGGCGGCCTTGCGGAGCTGTGGCAGCTCGTCTCCGTAGATGTTGATGGCAATCTCGGAGTTGGAGCCGGAGAGCACGGCGGAGATGCGGTGCGCCATGGGGTAGCCGATCATGCCGCTGGTGCCGGGCACACCGTGAATGACCGCGCGGATGGCCTCTGCAATCTTCTTCTGGTCCTTGGAGAGATCCACGCGCACCAGCAGCTCGGATGCGCTCACAGGTTCGGCATGCTCATCGCTCTCTGCGCGGCCCGTGCGCTGGGCCACGGTCTTCACGCCGTCTATCTTCTGCAGCTCACCCATCACGCGGTTGGAGATGCGCTCCGTCTCCTGCAGGGAGGTACCGGGCACCGTGTTCACAAAGACCGTGTAGCAATCCTCGTTGAAGGGCGGCAGGAAGCTGGTGCCGTAGGTGGATGCCAGGGCCAGGAAGCCGGCGGTCACCACCAAGAGTGAGGCGAACACCCAGCCCGCGCGCCGCATGCAGAACGCCAGCACCGGGCGGTACAGCGCGCGGATGGCGCGCGCGGTGGCAGAATCCCCATTGTCCGCCGCACCCTTGGAACGCTTGAACCAGATGAGGCACAGCACGGGCACGATGGTGAGTGCCACCAGCAGGGAGGCCGCCAGCGCCAGCATGTACGAGATGCCCAGCGGGCGGTAGAACTGCCCCTCAAGCCCGCTCAGGAACAGCACGGGCGCAAACACCAGCAGGATGATGACAGACGAGTACGTGATAGAGCCCACAATCTCGCCCTTGGCCTCCATGAGCACTTGGAAGCGCTTTTTGCGCTGCTCCGGAGGCAGGGCTTCGTTGCGGGAAAGGTTGCGCCACGCCACCTCCACAAAGATGATGGCGTTGTCCACCACATCACCCACCGCCACGGCCAGGCCGCCGAGGGTCATGATGTTCACAGACAAACCCAGCGAGGGGAAGAACGCCATACCGAAGAGCACGGAAAGCGGCATGCTCACCAGCGTGATGACCGCCGTGCGCAGGTTGAGCAGCGTGAGCACAATCACCAGCATCACCACCACGGCGGCAATGATGAGCGTCTGGCGGCCGTTCTCCAGCGAAAGGCGGATGAAATCCTCCTGGCGGTAGGCATCCGGGTGCAGGTGCATACCCTGCGGCAGCGCGCTCTTGGCGAAATCATCCACCTCCCGCTGCACCCTTTCCGTGAGCTCCAGCGTGTTGGCGCCGGGCACCTTCAGCACAGCCAGCAGCACGGCCTCCCGCCCGTTGAACCCGGCGTTGCCGCGCCGCGGGGCTCCGTCGATTCGCACATCCGCCACATCCTCCAGGCGCAGCACGCCACCGGGGTGGCTTTTCACGAGCGCGCGGCGCAGGTGCTCCGGGGATGCGGCGCGGGAGGCCTGCTGCACAGGGAGCTCCTGCCCCGCCACGTCCTCCAGGTAGCCAGCGGGAGCCGTGCTCTGGGCATCCTGCACGGCGGATTGGATGTCTTGCAGCGACACGCCGCTGCGCAGCATTTTTTCCGGGTTGTAGAGCACCTGGTACTCAGGCAGGCGTCCGCCCATCACGGTGACCTGCCCCACGCCGGGCACGGAAAGCAGGCGGTTGCGGAGGCTGTATTCCGCCACGCGGCGCATTTCCAGCGGGTCCACCCCCTCATCCCCGGTCACGGCAATGAGCATAATCTCCCCCGTAACGGAAACGATGGGCGCAAGCTCGCATTCCACGCCCTGCGGCAGGTTTCCGCGCACCGCGGCCAAGCGTTCGGAGACAATCTGGCGGGCGCGGTAGATATCCGTGTCCCAGTCGAAATCCACCCACACGAAGGACAAGCCGCCGCCGGAGGAGGTGCGCACGCCCTTGACACCCGCCGCGCCGCTGAGCGCGGATTCAATGGGGATGCTCACGTACTGCTCCACCTCCTCTGCGGAGAGGCCGGGGGCTTCCGTCTGCACGGTAACGCGCGGCACCTTGATTTCCGGGAACACATCCACGGGGAGGCTGCACACCACGTACAGGCTGCAGAGCGCCAGCAACACCGTGGCCACGCAGACCATGTGGCGGTTCCGCAGGCAAAAGGCAATGAGACGGTTCATGGTCAGTGGTCCTCCCCCTCATGGAATGCGCCGTCCGCGTGGAAATGCCCGGCCTTTTTGGCCGCGCCCTCCGCGGGCAGCAGGTTGCGCAGCTCGTGGCCGCCCTTCACCACCATTTTCTGGCCGGGAACAAGCCCCTCCACGGGGGTCATGCCGCAGCGGCTCTCCCCCGCGTGTACCTTCACGGCGGCGTAGGTGCCCTCCGCCACCTCCACGAACACGATGTCATCCAGCCCCACCTTCACGATGGCGGAATCCGGGATGCTGACAACGTGCCCGTCCTCTGCGGCGCCGCTGTAGATATCAAGCCTGCAGAGCTGCCCCACACGCGCACCTTGCGGCAATGAAGCCGGGGTGAAATAGAGCGTGCGGGTTTGCGTGGCGGCATCCACCTGGTCATCCAGGCGCCAGGTTCCCTCCTGCGAAAGCGGCGAGCGGACGGTGCCGATTTCCGGCAGGGAGGCCGCATGCAGTCGTGCCACCACCTCCAGCGCGGGGGAATCCGCCATGGTAACCACTGCCGCGCCCTGCTCTCCCCAGCTTCCCTGGGAGAAGCCCACATTGCGCACGGTCCCGTCTGCCGCAGCGTGCACATCCAGCATGGGCACGCCGTCCCGCTGCACCAATTCCGCGCCCAGGCAGAGCATGGAGAGGCGCGCGGCGGCGCTGTCCGCCTCCTGTTTCAGCTGGCGCAGTTCCGCCTGCTTGAAATGCAGCTGCTCCTCCAGCTCGCTGTTGCGGGAACCGATGTTCTGCAGGCGGGCCACGCGCTGTTCCATGGTGGCAATTTCTTCTGTGCAGCGTTCGGCCGCGGCAGCGGCGCGGTCGCGCTCCGCCACGGCATCCGTCACCTGCGGGGATGCCACCGTGTACAGCAAATCCCCCTTCTGCACCGCCTGCGCGGATTTCACGTGCAGGGTGACACGCCCCGCGCTGGGCAGCGCGTATGCGGTGAGGGAATTCTGCGGCATGGTGAGCGTGCCGTAAACGGAATGCACCAAGTTCAGGCCGGCGGCGGGAACGGGTTCCGTCTGCAGGGCCAGTATGTGGCGGGAATGGGCATCCGCCTTCACAAGGACCGCCTCATCGCCGTGGTGATGGTGCTCTTGGCATTCATCATCGTGGCACTCGTGTTCATGTTCATGTTCATGTTCATGTTCATGTTCATGTTCATGTTCATGTTCATGTTCATGTTCGTGTTCATGGGCGCCGAGCGGCAGCATGAGGGCGTATACGAGATAGGGAATGGCAAGTAAAGTGTTTTTCATGTTAAAGGGAAGCGGGTTTGAGTGATTGAAGTTTGGAACGGCAATCCAGGAGATTGCCCAGGCAGTCCAGGTAATTGAGACGCAGGGTGAAAATCTCCTGCCGGGCTTCCGCGAGCGCGGGAAGCGAAACCTCTCCCAGGCGGTAAAGCTCCTCCTGCCGCACTTGCGCGGCGCACAGGGCGTCGATACGCTCGCGCCCCTCCCGGCAATGCGTGTAGGAGTGTTGCTGGTGCTCGGTCAGCTCTGCCGCGTCTTGCAGCAGGCCGCGCCAGGTGGAAACGAGCTTTTGGCACGCGAGCGCGCGGTCCGCCTGCGCCTTGTGGATGGCGACACGGTTGCGGTTCCAGATTGGCAGGGTGAATCCAAGCCCGGAGCCGATGCGGTTGGCCTCGTCCTCCCGGCGGAATTCAGGCTCCAGGGAAATATCCGGGAACTGGCGGCGTATTTCCGCCTTGAGCTCCAGCTCTCCCGTTCCCAAGTTGGCGCGTTCCACCTGCAGACACGGCAAATTCAGCAGCTGCTCCGCCGTGGGCGCGGCCACCATCTCCGGCATGCCGGAGGGCAGCTCCGCAGCCAGCTCCACGCTCACCGCAGTGGGGTGCAGCCCAAGCGTGCGGGTGAGCGCGTGGCGCAGTTCCGCCTGTTGGCAGTGCAGCTCCTGCTCCTGCTTGACAAGCTCGTTCACGCGGGCGTTGACCACCTGCATGTCCGCAAGGGGCACCTCCCCCAGGCTGAGCAGCTTCTGCATGCGTCCCTGCTCGTCCTGCGCCTGGGAGAGGCGCTCGCGAGTGAGCTCCAGCTTGGCGCGGTTGATGAGCACGGCGTTGCACTGCGTGTTCAGGTCGCTCAGGAAGATGCGCTCTTTCTCGCGCATCTGCCAGTAGTCGGCCTCCTTGTACTGCTCTGCCACCTGGCGCGCCAGCTTCCTGCTCCCCGTCACCGGGATGGAGAGCGAGGGCGAGATGGCAAAGTTGGTGATATTCAGGCTGAGCACGCGCTCCAGGCTGGCAGAAAGCGCGGGGTCCTCCCACAGCCCGGCGTACTTGGCCATTTGGGTGCTGCGGGCGTAGGTGAGGCGCGCGCGGTTGAGCTCCGGGTTGAGCAGCAGACCGATGCGGCCCGCATCCGCACGCGTGAGGGCACCGTGGCGGCAGAGGTCCTGCGAGAGGCGTTGCCACGCGGCGGTGTCGCGTTTCAAATCGATGGATAGCGGCTCATAGCTCACGCAGCACGCCAGCATGAGCGCGGCTATCGCCAAAGATGTTTGTTTGAGCATGGATTGTTGAAGTGTTTTTCGCTGTTCGACTGTATCATGGGGGACCGCCCCATGTTGGGGCGGCTGGGTTCAGGGTACAGTCTTCCTTCAACAACGCAGCGGGGTACATTTCACGCAGGGACCGCGCAGACGCGGTTCCGCAGCGCAAGGCGGAAGCCCCTCCGCACCTTGACGGCGCGGGGTGAGGCTTGGCGGCACGCACAGCACCGCCACCGCCGGGGCAGCCGCATGCGGCAGCATCTCCCCCGCATCCCCCAACAGCTCGAACATGCCGTGGTGGTGATGATGGTGGCGGTGGTCCGCATTGTGCTCGTGGTCCGCCTCATGCCTGTGGTGAAAGCCGGAGCAGCCGCAGCAATCGCAATGGCAGTGCGCCAGCAGGCAGCAGTTCGCCTCCGTGCAATACGGCCCCGCACCCTCCGTGAGGGAGCCGGAAACCACCACCGGCATCAGCAGCAACGCCAACACCAGCATGCAATATCTCAAAACCGCTTGCACGGTTGGTATTCTAGCTCCCCCAATGCACGGGGTCAAGTTCCTTTCTGCGGCTCTGCATATCACGGCGCGGCTTTTTCCTTGCCACGGGCGGGATGGTGGAGTATAAAGGAGAAGCTGACATGCGCAACCTGCCGAACATATTGACCCTCTCCCGCATTGCCCTGGTGGTGGTGATGACGGTTGCGCTGGCGCTGGACGGCACGGTATCCCCCCTTTGCGATGAGGTGAGCGGCGGGTGGTTCCATACGCTTGGCACTGGCAGCTGTATTGCCCTGTGGGCCTTTGTTATCGGGGCCATCACGGATTTCTTCGACGGCCACCTGGCGCGCAAGTGGGGCGTGGTATCCAATTTCGGCAAGCTCATCGACCCGCTGGCGGACAAAATCCTGGTGAGTGCCGCATTCATCTACCTGAGCACGGTGGGGATGTGCCCGTTCTGGATCACCATCCTCATTATCTTCCGAGAGTTCCTGGTGACGGGCCTGCGGCAACTGGCGGCGGCCCAGGGGCACATTATGCCGGCGGACTGGTGCGGCAAGTGGAAAACCGGCTTCCAGCTGGCATTCTGCATTGCATGCCTGGTACACCTGGCGTACGGGGGCAACCTGCCGGAGCCGCTGTGCAGCATGAGCATAGGCGAGGGCGGGGAATGGACGCGCGGCATTTTCCTGGGCGGCGCGGTGTTGCTCACGGTGTGGAGCGGCCTGAACTACTGCTTCCAGTCCCGCAAGCTCCTTCGCTGATTTTTCTACTTGGTAGGCTTGCCCCGCGTGGTCTCGCTGCCCGGCTCACCCTTGAACCCTTACCTCCTTTTTCACTTAAAATGAAAATCATCATCCTAGTCTTGTTTGCTTTCATTGCAGGCCTTGCCTCCGGAAAGGAAGCGCCCAAAGAAAACATCTATCCCGTTGTGTCTCATTCGGTAGGGGGCATCGGTCCCGCTGCCTGTGTTTGGACACCAGACGGGACATTCTGGGTAACTTGTCAATTTGATGATGTTGTTGATGAGATATTGTATAATTCATTATCCTGGGAAATCAAATCGGCACCCGGTTTTCTGCATCGTCTTGGAGAGGCAGAATTGCCGCCCACCGTCTACTTTGTCGGGGTTTTTGAAACAAAACAGGACCCTTGCTACAAGCGCCCCATACTCAGGATAAGAAAATGGTTCATTATCCCGCCTTTCTATCGATTGAACGCGCCAATCGACGTGTGTGTCGACTTTAAGGAATGCAAAGTGAAAAGGAATCTGGATTGGTCAGACTTTGAAATCCCCGTTCCGCACAAAGAAAAAACCAAAGGTGTCGATATTTCGAAGTTTGTCAGGTTTCATCATGGAGACAAGCATGATCCGCGTCTGTTTGCATTCCCAGTATTGGATATCAATATGAAGGACGGGACAATAACCACACTGACAGAAAGTTACCCCAATGCCGCTATATGCAGCAAATTCGAGTTGGCAAATGATAAGGACGTGATTTCCAAGGTGGAGGCAAATGCTCAAATAAAGAACGGCGGAATTAAAACATGGTTCCTTGGATTTTATGATAACGACAAGAAATTGTTTCATGTGTATGATTTTATCGATGGCGCCGGTCTCCTCCATCCTCAAACTCAAGCGGCGGAATAGGAACGCGGAGTGATGCCGCCGCGTGCCGCGCCCGCGGTTTTAGCTCGCCAAGGAGGGCGCGGTGGTGTACAATGGGCACCGGTATTCGGAAATCCATGAAAAGGAAACCCATTTTGAGCATTATTCTGGGCGGCGCGGCGGCGCTGCTGGCCTCGTGCAGCCCGGAGCCGTACCCCGTGCATTTCCTGACGGAGGCAGACTCCGCAGAGGCGGGCATGCGCTTCACCATCCCCTACAACGGGCGCTACTACACGCGTATGCCCGTGCTCACGCTGAAGAATTTCGAGAAGTTCAGCTCGTTCATGGACATGCAGGACGGCTCCTACGGCGTGCGCCTGTACACCAAGCCGGAATTCCGCATGCGCCTGGCCACCATCACCATGCAGCACCGCGGCAAGCGTATTCTGCCCGTGCTCAACGGCCTGGCTTTCACGCCCATGGTGGTGGATGTGGTGAACGATGGCCAAATCGTCATCTGGAACGGCCTGAACGGTTGGGATTTGAAGAAGCTCGGCGAAAACCTGGAACCCGTGAACCCGGAGGTGGAGAAGAAGCGCTACAAGGAGGAAAACCCGCGCCCGATTCCCAAGGGCGGGCGTGACCCGCGCCGCCTTGGCCCCGGTGCCACCCGCTAACCGCCGCTTCCCGCTTCCATGAGCCCGGTGCGCCATATCATCCCCCTGCTCTGTGCCTGCCTTGCCCCGGTTTGGGCGGCACAGGACCTCGTTTACCGCCCCCCCACGGACAACCACGCGCTGTTCGAGAACCGTCCCGCAGACTACTTCATGTACTGCGACCGCACCTTCGAGGGCGAGGTGAGCAAGCCTTGGGAGGCCGGCTCCTACGGCATGGTGCGCAATCCCTTCCGCGCCGGGGATGGCAACGTGATGTTCAGCCGCTTCCACGAGGGAATCGATGTCAAGCCTCTGCGGCGCGATGCCGCCGGGGAACCGCTCGACGAGGTGCGCCCGCTGGCCCCCGGCCGCGTGGTGCACGTGAGCGATGTGCCGCGCAACAGCAACTACGGCAATTATGTGGTGGTGGCCCACGAGGTGCCGGAGGGCACCATCTACACTCTCTACGCCCATCTGGCCAAGGTGAGCTGCAGCGTGGGCCAACAGGTGGGAACAGGCAACACCATCGGCATTATGGGCCACACGGGGGTGGGGCTCAACCGCGAGCGCTCCCACGTGCACGTGGAGGTTTGCCTGCTGCTCAACTCCGCATACGACCAGCTGGGAGACCCGCTCAACAAGCACGGCATCTACAACGGCATGAACCTGGTCGGCATGAACGCAGCGGATTTCCTGCTGGCCTGCAAGGACGGCAAGCCGCTCTCCCTCAGCCAGTACATGGCGGGCCTGCCGGAGCACTACCGCGTGCGCGTGCCCTGCGTAGGCACCATGGACCTGCTGCACCGCCACCCCTTCCTGTACAAGGGCGATTGGTCCAAGCGCCCCCGCTCGCTGGAAATCGCCTTCACGGCGGAGGGCGTGCCTATTGCCGTGTACCCCGGCAAGGAGCCTGCCACCGCGCCCGTGCTCATCTCCTGCAAGCCCATGCCCACCGTGCAGCAGAATTGTACCGTGAACCGCGTGAAAAACAGCTCCAAAGACGCCGCGCTCACCGTCTCCGGCATCAAGTACATCAACAACATGCTCTTCATCCCCGGGGTGACCGCAGCCGCAGTCAAACCCGCCGGCAAAGACAGCAAATGACCCCCCGAATACTCCACCTCGTGATTGCCCTGCTGCCGCTGACTGCGGCCGCACAGGAGGCAGATACCCACCCTGCCGCAGCAGAGGAAGCGCCTACTGCGGACACCGCGCGGGAGCTGCTCTCCAAGGCTTGGCAGGGTGGCGACAGGGAAACGTTCCTTGCCACGGCAAAAGGCCTGCTGGATTCGGCAGACAAGGAGGTGGCCGCCATGGCCGCCGCCACGCTGGCGGAATACCGGATCTGCGTGATGCAGGAGGCCGACACCGACGTGCTGAACACCTTGCGCCAAATGGCGGAAACCTCACCCGAACTGCGCCCCACGCTGGCTTGGCTGGAGGCGGAGCAGCAGCGCCTGCGCGGTGAGCTGGATGCCGCCGCAGCCGCATGCAGGCAGATTGAAACCAACCACGACATCCCCACCACCGTGCGCCAGCGCGCACGCCTCATCCTTTCCGATATCTACTACGCCAAGGAGGCGGAGGCAAAGAAGGCCGGGGATTCCTACGCCGCAGAACAAGCACCCGCTCCCGAAAAGGAGGACCACGAGGATGCGGACGACGACGAGCAACCGCGCGTGGAAACCCTGCAGACCCTGGAAGGCAAGGGGGAGGAAACCCTCCTCTCCTTTATCACGGCCAACCCCAATTCACCCCTGCTGGAGGAGGCTTTCCGCCGTCTCAAGGCCCACCGCGCCTTTGAAACCAGCGAATACGCCCGCGCCGCGCTCAACGAGTGGGTGAAGGATACCGCAGAGCACAAGCGCCGCGCCGCGCTCGCCCTGAGCGTGCTCCAGCACCTGCTCAACCGGGACGACGTGCCGGATTCTCCCGTGGACACCTCATGCGCGGCCGTTGCCGCCACAGCACTGCCGCAGGAACCCGCCACCGCCGGCATTCTGCTGGACCAGATGCGCAGCCTCTACCTGCGCGGGCGGGAGGAGGAGGCGCGCGCCCTGCTCGCGTCGCTGCCGGAATCTTTTCCCACTCCAGAAACGGCCGCTGCCGCCAAGGTGTGGAAGCTGCTGCTCAACGAGCCGCAGGGAGACTGGGATGCCATGCTCGCAGAGGAACATTCCGATGCGCTCCAAGATGTCATCCGCCACAACGCCTTCCTCTCCGCCCTGGCAGAGGGGAAGGAGATTGAACAGGATGATCCGCGCCTGAACTTGCTCACCGCCCAGTGCATCCTTTCCGGCCCCAATGCAGACGCCACCAGCCTGGAGCGCGCGCAGCATGCCCTGCAACGCGCGATGAACGCCCCGCAAGCGGATGCCGTCACCGCCCTGCACGCCCGCATCCTGATGGGCGACATCACCGCGCGCCGCGACCCGCAGAAAGCCATTGCCGAGCTCACCGAGCTGCGAGAGGGCGCAAAGACCCTACCCGCACAACTGGTCACCCCGTACTACCGCGTGCTCGAACGCGCCTACCGCGCCGCCAAGCCGGATGCGGAGGCGCTGGAGTGCATCATCGCGGAACTGCAGGGCGTGTACTCCCTGCGCATGCACCTGGCCTCGCTCATGGTGCTCTCCCGCAACCACCGGGAGGATGCCATCCGCTTGCTCAAGAAGATTGTGGCGGAAAACCCGCACGGCGACAACGAACCCCAGGCTCTCCTGCTGCTGGCGGAATGCACCGCCCAGGCCAACACGCTCAATGCCCTGAAGGAGGCTGCCGATATCTACGCGCGCGCCGCCGCGCATGCCGACAAGGCCACGGGGCAGCAGGCGCGCATCCGCAGGGCCGCCCTTTTGGTGCGGCTCGGCAAGCCGGAAGATGCTGTACGGGAAATGCGCCCCCTGCTTGCCGACGAAGAGCCCGCCGCCAAGGAGGAGGCCATGGCGCGCGTGGTGCTCTCCAACGCCCTTGCCCTGCCCGGCGGTGGTGCGGAAAAAGAGGAATCCATGCGCTGCCTGGAGGAAATGATGGACGGCACCCTCGCCCAACTACCACGGCGGTGGCAGTTCATGCTGCTGCAAACCCACGCCACCCGCTGCATGCGACTGAATGAAAACGAGCGTGCCATGCGCTCGCTCAACGCTATTCTGGAGATGCAGCCGGCGCAGAACGCCACCTCCCCGCATGACCCGGAATGGGCTGTTCTCTACCACGCCGCCGCTTCCGCCGTACAGGCCCTGCTGGAGCTTGAAGAGTATGCGCAGGCCGCCGATGTCGCGGAACGAACCGCCGACTGCAACCCCTCACTCGCCCCAGACGAGCGTTCGGCAAACTTTCTCGAATGGGCCGCCCAAATTCGGCAGGAGCACGTCAGCTCCATCCCCTCCGCAACCAAGCCCTGATTGCCCGCCTTTCAACTAAACTGAAACGGAATCATGAAACAGATATTGGTGACTCTGCTGCTCTGCATCTCGCTCACTCCCGCCTTTGGTGAAAATTCAGGCCATTCCACCACCCACAAGGTGTTGAACATCATCAATACCGCCCTCGATGCGACCGAGACAATCAGGAATGAAATCTCAAAGGACGATTCGTCCCAACCGGAAACCCGGCCCCAAGGCCCTGAAGAAAAGGAAAAGGGCTTCCTCGGCAAAACCGCAGACATCATCAAGAATCTCGGGGATGAGGAGCGTTCCCTGATTCTCGATATCATCGGCATCAAGGAATCCTGGGACCAACTGAAACAAAACTGCTCGGAAATCAAGGAAACCACCATCACCACCCTCAACCTGCTGGTTTGGATTGCCGTCGGCGTGGCCATCGTCACCTGCCTCGTGCCCATCCTCCTTCTCGTTATCGCGCTCTACCTGCGCCAAATCAACCGCAAACTGGGCGCAGGCGGCACACTGTCCACGCATAACAGTTGAGGGTGCCATTCCTCAAACGCCGGGCGTATTGCGCCGCACCGTTTGCCTCTCGTGTCCCAACCATACTTGGGAACACTGCTTGAAATCCGTTCCTGACGCCTAAACTGGGCGTTGAGTGACAAAAAAAACGCTAAAAAGCAATTTTTCTCTTGCTTTTTAGCTGTTTTGCGATATTTTATTAACATAAACATAACCTTTCATCTCCCCAAACACCATGAAAAAGATACTTCTAACACTTTTACTCTGCATCACGCTTGCCCCTCTCCATGCGGACGAAACCGCCGGGCAATCCACCGCCAGCAAGATTACCGGCTATTTCAAAACGGCCGCCCAGCAAGCCGCCGCAGCTTCTCAAACCGAAACGCCCAAGGAAGAACAAGGCATCGTCGGCAAGACCATTGATGCTATCAGCACCATAAAGGAGAAGGGGCAGGCCATACTGCCCGACATGACAGGGCTGCAAGAATCTTGGAACGGTTTGAAGGAGAACTGCACGGAAATCAAGGATACAACGGTAAAAACCCTAAACCTGCTGATGTTCCTAACCGTGGGTGTCGCCATCTTCACCAGCCTCGTGCCCATCCTCCTTTTCGTCATCGTCATCTATCTGCGCAAAATCGACCGCAAATTGGGCAACGCCCACGAATGAACCCTTTTCCCTTCCCCCGCCGGTGCCAACTGCACCGGCGGGAAACATGAAACCATAAAAGAAATACAACAATGAAGAAAATATTAGCAACAATAATGATTGGCCTGATGTTCCTTGGCAACGCCTACGCTGAGTGTGATCAATGCAAGCGACTGCAGGGTGAACTTGAGCAAGCGGGCAAGGATATGCAGGAATCCATAACACCTTGGGGAGCCGAATCCGATTTGGACACCATGCGTGATGTCTGGAGCAGAATTATCTTTCACCTCAAGACATGTCCAGAGTGCCGCCGAGAAGTCTGCAACGGAACCGAACAAGAAATCAATGAAGAAATCCGCAAAACAAATGAAGCTGTACAAGCAAGGTTTGATGAGATTCAAAGACAAATCGACAAGAATAAGGACGGGATCAAAGCAGCGTTCATGTTCGGCTTTACAGTTCTGGGGCCGCTCTTGTCCGGTGACTAATTGCACTGATGGCAATCATACATAGAAAACTCCACAGCCCCGCCATTTGGCGGGGCTGCTTTGTGTACATTCGGAAATGCCGCTTCAGAACAGCTGGCACCAGACGGCGCGGTGGTCGCTGGCCTTTTTGGCGGCGGGGATATCCACCACGCCGGACTTGGCCTTGCGCATGCGGGATTTAAGGGTCTTGTTGACGAAAATCTGGTCGTAGGTGCAGTACTCGTGGCCGCCCTTGTAGTAGATGGTCCAGCACTGGCCGCGGGAGTCCTTGGGGTCCAGGCGGGTCATGGCGGCATCCTTGGAGACGCCCTGCTCCATCTGGCGGATGGCGGGGGTGCCGGGTCCGTCGTTCCAATCACCGTAGATAAGGGTGGGGATGTTGGGCTGCTCGCGGGCAATCTTTTGGAGGTACATGGAGAGGGTGATGGCCTCTCTCTGGCGCAGGCTGTCCGCGGCGGCGGAATCATCCGCCACGTGCGACTTGAGGTGCGCGCCGAGGATGCGGAAGAGGCGGCCGTCCGGGGCCTTGACCACAACATCCAGGATGCCGCGCAACATCATGCGGCGCTGCTCTCCGTAGAGCGGGTAGTTGGCCACAGAGCGGTCCTGCACTATGGGGAAGCGGGAGATGACAGCCAAGGCGCGCTCCTCGCCCTCTCGCACAAGGACGCGGTAGTAGGGGTACTCCAGCCCGCGTTTCTTGAGCCGCGCCAGCAGGTCTTTCAGGGAGACGGGGCCACCCACCTCCACCAAGCCCACGATGGCGGGCTTCTGCGCGGCAATGACATCCGCCACGGCCTCTCGCGCATACACGGGCTTGGGGCGGCTCACGTACTGGCTGCGGGTGCGCTCGCCCTCCACAAAGTAGTTCTCCACGTTCTGCATGAGGAAGCAGACAGGCTCTCCCGTGGCGGGGATATCCACCGCGGAGACAATGTTATCCGGCGCGGTTTGGGCAACTTGCGCGGGCTCGGCAGAAGGCTCCGCATCAGGCGTGTGCGCGGCTTCCTTCGCGGGGGCCTCCGCCACGGGGGCGGATTGCGTCTTGGAGTCGTCCGCCCCGCCGCCGCAGTACTGCCACAGCACGGCGAGCACCAGCACCAGCAGCAGACCGAGCAAACTGTCCCCGCGCATCTTGCGGCCGCCCTCCTCCTTCACTTTGGGGTCCTTGATCATCGTGCGTCTTCGGCTAGCCAGCGCGCCACATCCGGCGCGGCGTAGGTGAGAATCATATCGGCCCCGGCGCGGCGGATGGACAGCAGGGCTTCCAGCATGGAGGCGCGTTCATCCAGCCAGCCGGACTTGGCGGCGGCTTTCACCATGAGGTATTCCCCGCTCACATGGTAGGCGGCTATGGGCAAATTGGTGCGGCGGCGCATCTCCGCAATCACGTCCAGATACAGCGTGGCGGGCTTCACCATAAGGAAATCCGCGCCCTCGGCGGCATCCAGCTCCGCCTCGCGCACGGCCTCGCGTATGTTGGCGGGGTCCATCTGGTAGGTCTTCTTGTCACCGAACTTGGGGGCGCTGCCCAGCGCGCCGCGGAACGGCCCGTACAGCGCAGAGGCATACTTGGCGGTGTAGCTCATGAGGGAGACGCCGGTGAAGCCCTCCGCATCCATGGCGGCGCGCAGGGCGGCAATGCGGCCGTCCATCATATCGCTGGGGGAGATGATATCCGCCCCGGCGCGGGCGTGGCAGAGCGCCTGTTTCACCAAGGCCTCCACCGTCTCGTCGTTGAGGATTTCATACCCTCCGTCGGGGAACTCGCGCACAATGCCGTCCTGGCCGTAGGTGTTGAAGGGGTCGAGCGCCACATCGGTCATCACGCACATCTGCGGGGTGGCCTCCTTAATGGCGCGGATGGCACGTGGCACCACGCCATCGGGGTTCCAGGCCTCGCTGCCCTGCGGGTCTTTCTTCTCCTCCGGCACCACGGCAAAGAGGTCGATGCAGCCGATACCGAGCTCCAGCAGGCGGCGGCACTCCTCCACGATACCGCGCACGCTCCAGCGCGTGCAGCCCGGCAGGGAATCAATGGGGGTATCCTCTTCCCCCTCCTGCACAAACATGGGGTAGATAAGGTGAGCGGCGGAGAGCGAGCTTTCACGCATCAAGCCGCGCACCACCTCGCTCTTGCGGTTGCGTCGCGGGCGTATCGGCAAATTCATCATGCCGCCAGTCTAGCACGCGGGCGCGGCAAATGCAATCTTGGATTCGCTCCTACAGCGGCACCATGCCGGTACCGCTCAGGCGGATGAGCTGCGCATCAGGTTCCACATCCTGCGGGTTCAGGGGGAACTGGGCGTGCGGCAGCAGGATGATGCGTTTGGCGCCCGTGGCACGCAGCAGCACCGGCTCAAAGAGCGGTTGGGTGGGATGACGGCCCAGAACGATGGTGTCCGCATGGCGCTCTTGCTCCGGGATGGAGAGGAAGGTATCCACAGAGGCATCTCCCACATAGAGCACGCGGCGGTTGGGACCCTGCCAGAGCACGGCGGGGGCGCGGTTGGAATCCGTGCGGTTGGGTTCCTCCCGTGCAGGATAGATGCGGTAGCTTCCGCCCTTGCCGGAACAGGCGAACCCGCCGGGCGGCAGCTCGCTATAGCGCAGCACCTCCAGGCCGGGCCAGAGGGCCTTCATGGCACCCGCCCCGCCGCCTTGGGAGGCCGGCTTTCCGCACACCAGCAACCAGGCGGGACGGAACCCCGCATGGAAGAGCGCGGGGTGCGTGGTGAAGCCCACAGTCTTCTCATTGCCGCAGTTGATGAGCAGGCCTGGATTGCCGAGCATGCTGACACTGCCGGAGGGGCGCGTGAGCAGCACGGCGGCATCCGGCGGCTTCGGGGGCACCGCCGCCATGTACGCGTTCGGCAGCCCGGCAAAGAATCCCACCACGGCCAGCAGCAGGCCGCTGCACTTGAGCGCGCAGAATTCCACCGCCGCACCCAGGAGCGGCACACTGCCGAGCACCACCAGCAGCAGCCCGAAGAACATCAGCGGCAGCAGCAGTGCCGTGATGGCGATGTTCGTGAGCACGGAATACGGCGTGAAGGTGTGGAAGAACCCTATGGTGACCGGGAGCGAGACCAGCCACGCGCTCAGCGACACCACCACGCACATGCGCCCATTGTGCTCCCAATGGCTCATGCGGCGTTGCATGGAGCTCCACATGCGGCGCGGCAGATAAGGGTCCGGGTGCAGCAGTGGCGCATCCTTGCGGCAGAAATACACGCCCGCGCAGATGCCCGCATACACGCTGAAGGAGAGCAGGAATCCCGCATCGAACAGGCGGTTCGGGGCCGGCAGCAGCACAGCCAGCGCGCAAAGGCACCAGATGTTCGCCATGCCCGCGCGTCGCCGCAGCATCAGCCCCGCCATGAACAGCGCCAGCATCAGGTACGCGCGGATGGCAGGCACCGCGCAGCCCGTCACCACTACGTACACTCCCACCAGAAACAGTATCAAGAGACGCGCCACCCGCGGCCTCACCAGACGCAGCGCAAAGAACAGTTTCCACAAAATGCCGAACACCAGCCCCACATGCAGCCCGCTCACGGCAAACACATGCAGGCAACCGCCGCGCCGGAATATATCCAGTGTCTCCTCTTCCGCCGCCCCCTTGTCGCCCAGTACCATGGCACAAAGCACCTGGCGCCGCCAGTCACCCTCCGTACCGGGCGGCATGATGCACTTGACCAGGCTCTCGCGGATATCCAGCCCCAGGCGGCGGATATCCACCAGGGAAAACCCGTGGCCCACCACGCGGCCCTCCACCAGCTCCAGGGTGAGCGCAATCCCCTGCCCACGCCGCCACGATACCGCATCGAACATCCCCGGAACCAGCGGCGCACGGGAGGAGGACGGTGCGCCCTTCACACACACCTCATCCCCCAGGTAGCACAGCAGGCGGCCCTCATCCGCGCGCACCTGCACATCCGGACAGCTCCAGCCGGGACTGACGATGAATCCGCGCTCCATTTGGCGCACCACGCGGCCCTGCAGCTCCAGGGAACCCTGTGCAGACAGGCGGGCGCGCATGGCGTTCCCCTGCTCCGCGAGCATTCCCGCGTACAGCAGCGCCAAGGTGCCGCACAACAGGGAGCACGCCGCCACCCGCCAACACCGCAACCACGCCGCAGCCAGCATGCACGCCACCGGCAGCAGCATCCACAGGCTGCACCACGCGCCGCGCATGTCCCCGGCGGCATCCACCGCCAGGATACACCCCACCACCGCCCCCAGCGGCAGCATGAGCGGAGTGCTTCCCAACATGCGACTTACAGCTCTCCGCATCCCCTCCTTCACATTCTCATTATACCCCAACCTGCATCGGCAGGTCAAGACGTTGTTTTCCAAGTTGCAACGATTAAGAAGCTCAGTTAAGAAGCCGCCGTCCGCAACTAGCGTGATTGACGCACCGCCCCGCGCCTCACTTCAACTTGGCGCGGAAGGGCATGGCGGGGAGTTTGGCGCCGTTCACCAGGTTGGGCTCTGCAAAGGTGCCCCAGCAGTAGCGGACCTCCACGGGTTCATCCACAAAATCTGCAACGAGCTTGATGCCCTTCCCCTTGGTGATGGTGGCGGTGGCGGGGGAAAACTGGCCATCCACCCCGGCAAGCTCGAAACCGCGCACGGGTTGCTTGTCTGCCGAGTGCAAACCATCTGCGTGGGAGAAGGTGAGGTAGACCACCTCTTCATCCACGCGCGCCTTGCGGAATTCCGGGCTGCGGGCATTCACGGACTTGCCGTAGACATCTGCCAAGGCACGGTTGGCAAGGCGAGCGGCCACTTCGTCCTTGTTGCGGGGGTGGACATTCTTGTCGGTGGTACCCAAATCAATGGTGCACACGCAAGCCACGTTCTCCATCTCGGCAGCCACGCGGGCCTGAAGCTCGCGGTACTCCGGCCAGAACGCGCGCAGGGGAGAATCGTCTTTGATGCGCGGAAGCTGCACCATGATAAAGGGCAGTTTCTCTTTCGGCGAGGCAGAGGCCTCGCGCCAACCCGTGATGAGATTGGTAAGCAGCTTGTGCGACTGCTCGGCATCGGGGATTTCGGCATCGGCCTCTCCCTGGTACCAAATGACTCCGGCCACGTTCATATTGAGCCAGGGTGCAATGCCCGTGCGGAAGAGGTAGCCGGGCTTGAAGGGATGGGCGTTGGTGAGCTTGTCTCCCAGATTGCCCTCCACGCACTGGCGGTGCCAATCCGTGATGAAGGGGCTGTTGCGCCAGGAGGAATCCAGCACTTGCGCGTATTCCTGCTGGAGCTTCTTTTCCGGCACCCAGCATATCATCTCCGAACCGCCCACGGCGGCATCGATGATCCCCACGGGCACGCCGAGCGCCTTCTGCAGGCGGCTGGCGAAAAGATAGCCCACGGCGGACATGCGCGGCACGCTCTGCGGCGTGCACTCCGCCCACTGCCCTTCAAACATGCGCCCCTCGTTCAACAGGGCAAGCTCGCTCTCCGGAAAAGGCTTGTCTCCCACATACGGTCGCGGCTCGCTGTGGCGCAGGCGCAGCAGCGGGTTGGTGGCGCGGGCTATGATTTCCTTGGCGTTGTCCGTCTCGTCCACGCGAAACAGCATGTTGGACTGCCCGGCGGCTATCCACACCTCCCCAAGCAACACATCCGTGATTTTAACGCTCTCCGCTCCCTGGCGCACGGTGAGGTCACGCCCGCGGGCGGAAGCGGGCATGGGCGGCAGCTCCGCCATCCAGCGGTTCTTGTGGATAAAGGCCGTGGCGCGCTTGCCGTTGAAGACCACCGCAATATCGCGGTCCACGCGGTCCGTGGTTCCGGTGACGATAATGGGCTTGCCCTGCTGCAGCACCATGTGGTCTGCATACGCGGGGTCCAGGGCCAGCTCTGCCAGAACCGCAGCGGGCGACAGGAGTGCCAGCAGCAAAAGGAAAAGCACCCTCATGGCCAATCAGCCTACCTGTCAGGATTCCACCGGGGAAACGTAGAAGAGCTGGTCATCCAGCCTCACTTCATACTTGCCGCCCGGCACAATGGAGATGTTGAGCGTGCGGTTGGTGTAGTCCACGGGCGTGTTCACGCGGTAGCGGCGGATTTCCGGAGCACCGGGCTGGTCGGGGTCGCGCACCACCACCACAATCGGCCACTTGATGGGATCCGCCTTGGTCATGGGCGTGTTCCAGGTCTTGTTGGGAGACATGGGACCGCAGGGATAGATGGTGCCGGCGGAATCCTGCGCCTCAATGAAGAGCTGGCCGGAAGTCTTGTTGGAGATGGAAACCGTGTAGTCCAGCTGGCCGGAGGGATGCGCCGTAGGCAGGTTCACCGTGGGCTTGGGTTCTGCAGGCGGCGGCAACTGCGCAGGCTGGGCAGGCGGCGCGGCGGGGGTAATATGCACCGGCTCCGGAGCGGCGGGAGCCTGCTCTTGGGCTGCGGGTTCAGGAATGTTCACCTGTTCGCGATGGTTGTGGTTCACCGCTCCCGGCGTGGGATCCATGGCGGGCGGCTGGAATCCGGCATCACCGCCGGGCGTTGCGGCGGCCTGGCGGTTGCGGGCGTATTCCGCAGCCTGGCGGTCGAACGCGGCATCGGGGTCCATTTCCTTGGTGTCCACGGCGGCCTGCCCCGGCAGCGCCAGGTACTGGCCCAGTTTGTGCGTTTCCTTCAACCGCGAGGGGGCGTCCCCCTGCGGGTTGAAATCCGGTACGCTCTGCTGGCATGACACCAGCGCCACCACTGCCAAGAGTCCGAGATGCGTCAAGGGCTTCATAACGCTGTGGATTTTAACATTTCTTTTTCCAAAATGCAAGTTTTTGCAAAAAAAGTCTTGCCATCGAAAAAAAAACGGGTAAAATAACGCCGCTTCCTCACCGGGAAGCGGACAGCATCGCGGATGTAGCTCAGTGGTAGAGCGCAACCTTGCCAAGGTTGATGTCGTGGGTTCGAGTCCCATCATCCGCTTATACAAAAAGGGAGGAGCCCGAAGGGTTTCTCCCTTTTTGTATACACGTTTGGGTCTCGAACTCGGAGAGTCATGGCGTTCAGCCCGATGTCGTGGGCTGGCGCTTGCCGGTGGCAAGCCCAGCCCCCTCGCCGCCAATGGCAACATTGGCGGGAACCCGCGCACAGCGCGGGCGAGGGGGGCGGCCCCGGAGGTCGTGGGCTTGCTCATAAGCTTCTCTTTTCCCTAAACCGCATACCCGCAACCCGCGCACACGCGGGTTGCCGACTTTTCCGGCACGCCCATCCGCAGAGGGGGCGTGCCGTTATTTTTGCCAGCTGCGCACCGCTGCGGGCGTGGATTTGGCTTGCAATGCGGGCGCGCGGGAGTAGAATGAACGCCGTTATGGCAGATCGCACGCAGCAGGACCCCGTCCGCATGGAGAAAATCGTGAGCCTTTGCAAGCGCAAGGGATTTATCTTTCAATCAGCCGAAATCTACGGTGGCCTGAACGGCTGCTGGGATTACGGCCCCTTGGGCGCAGAGCTCAAGCGCAACCTCAAGGACTACTGGTGGCGCGTGAACGTGCAGGAGCGCCCCGACATTGTGGGCATGGACGGAGCCATTCTGACGCACAATTCCGTGCTGACGGCATCCGGCCACGTGAACGGCTTCACGGACCCGCTGTGCGACTGCCTTCTGAGCAAGGAGCGCCTGCGCGCAGACCAGATACCCGCGCAGAGCGGCGTGGCGTACTGGTGGAAGGGCGCGGCCAAGAAGGACGGCAGCTGGAGCACCGCCAAGGAATTCTCCATGCTCGTGCCGGACACGGATGAGAAGAGCGCCAAGCTGGCACGCAAGGGCGCGCTGCAGTACTACAGCCAGATTGCAGGCAAGGGCACGCAGCCCGCAGACCTGGAGCTGCAGGGAGAAAGCACGGAGAACGTGGTGGATTCCGTGCGCTACAACCCCGCAAACGGCTCCCTGGTGACAGAGGCCCGCTCCTTCAACCTGATGTTCAAGACCACCATCGGCGCCACGTCGGATGAGAACGACCCGTCCAGCATCGGCTGGCTACGCCCGGAGACCGCGCAGAGCATCTTCTGCCAGTACAAGAACATCCTGGATTCCTCCCGCATGAAGATACCCTTCGGCATTGCGCAGATCGGCAAATCCTTCCGCAATGAAATCAACCCGCGCAACTTCACCTTCCGCTCCCGCGAGTTCGAGCAGATGGAAATCGAGTACTTCTGCCGGGAGGAAGACGGCTTCCGCCTGACCGACGAGTGGCTGGAGCGCTGCCTCACCTTCTACGAAAACATCGGCATTCCGCGGGAGAAAATCAACGTGCTGGATGTGCCGGAAGAGGAGCGCGCCTTCTACTCCAAGAAGACCTACGACCTGGAATACCTGTTCCCCTTCGGCCTGCAGGAGCTGCAGGGCGTGGCATACCGCACCTGCTACGACCTGACGCGCCACCAGGAGGGCTCCGGCAAGCCGATGGAGTACTTCGACGAGGCAACGCGCGAAAAGTTCATCCCCCACGTGGTGGAACCCTCCGCCGGGTGCGACCGCACCGTGCTGGCCGTGCTCTGCGAGGCATACGACGAGGAGGAGCTGGGCACGGATGGCAAGAGCGATATCCGCATTGTGATGCGCTTCCACCCGCGCATGGCCCCCATCAAGGCCGCCATCTTCCCCCTGCTCAAGAAAAACGAGGAGCAGGTGCGCATTGCCCACGAGATTGAGGAATCCCTGCGCCCGTACATGAACGTGTTCTACGACGAGGGCGGGGCCGTGGGCCGCCGCTACCGCCGCCAGGACGAGGTGGGCACGCCCTTCTGCATCACCGTGGACTTCGAGACGCTGGGCGAGGAAGGTTCCGATCCCGCGCTGAAGGACACCGTGACCATCCGCCACCGCGATTCCATGGAGCAGGAACGCGTGCCGGTAAAGGATATCCTGCACTGGCTGCTCAAGCGCATCCACTAAAATGTGCATCCGCAGGCGCAATTTTATCACGCATGGCGTGAAAAAAGGCTTGCAAGGGCATGCTGCATCCAGTAGAATGCCCGCACGCGCCGGTTTAGCTCAGTGGTAGAGCTCCCGATTTGTAATCGGACGGTCGTCAGTTCGAATCTGACAACCGGCTTGCACAAAAAAGGCCCGCAGTTGCGGGCCTTTTGCTTTTTCTGCCTTGCGCGTGCCATGCGGCTCAGCGGGAGTATGAGCCGTGCACTGCGGGTATCTCGTAATTGAGCGGGGTGACTCCCACGGCTTTCGCCGGAACGCGCGTAAACGAGGCGTTGGCGGGATACGCGAAATCAAACGAATCCGGCATGTTCCGGAAATCCACGTCAGGCGGGAAAGAGAACTGGATATTCACCGTCTCCTCAACCGGCGTGCCCAACGATTCGCTGTAGGTCATGAAGAAGGTGAGCTCCATGTGGCGGTCCTTGAAGCGCAGCTCCTGCAGGGAAAGCTCGGTATTGACCGGCACTTCCTCATAGGAACCGTCCTCTGAACCAGGCAGGGGTTCCACCACCTTGGCGTTCAGGGCCCAGCCGTTCCGGATGGTGAAGGACACCAAGCCGAACTTGGATGCGCCGTGGCTGGCTTCCACATACAGCGAGAATCCCTCCAGCTTGGCGATATCGGGGTCGCTCTTGCCCTTGCCTTTGCCTCCGCAGGAAACGAAGAAGGCACACACGGCCAGGGCGGCCACAGCCGCGAATGCGCGGCGCAATGTTTTGAATGTTGTATTCATGTGTTTGGTATGGTTATGATTGTTGATTAGAAGATATCCACCACGTACTCGTCGTGAAGGGAGCCGGAATCAATGGTGACCCAGTAGATGCCCACGGGCTTGCCGTCCTTGCCGGCCATCTGGCTGTAATCCGGCATGAAGACGATGGAATTGCCCACGGGGAACATGCCGTTGTTGGGGTGTACGCAGACTTTCTTGATCTTGATTTCCTTGGCGTCTGCCAGCTCCTTGGCGGTAGGTGCAGACTTGGGGCTGCGCGAGAGGCGCCATATTTTCACGGTGGCGCTGCCACCCACGGACTGGCCCTCTGCAGGGTAGTAGCTCCAGCCGTCACCCAGCAGGTATTCCTTGGGGAAGAAACCGCGGCCGGGATAGCTGCGCGCGGTGGGAACAGAGGGGCCGGAGAGGTCACTGGTGCGCATGGCGTGGAAACCGCCCTTCACGCCAAACCCGGTCTTGCCGGACTTGGGAAAGAGAATCCAGGCGCGGTGGCCGCGCTTCTCGTAGTTGTTGTCGCCGGGGTCCTCCACGTACTCCTTGACACTTTCCGCCGGGGTGATGGGCATGGAGCCCATGTGCAGGTTGCACTTGTCGGTGTTGGCCCCCAGGCCGTGGCTGATGGTGCCGGCCTTGGCGCAGGCCTCTGCCGCCTGCTGGGCATCCTTGGCGTACCCGGCATCATAAATCATGTTGGTAGGCAGGCCGCAAAGCAGGCGGTAGAGGTTGGCCATGTTCACGGCATCCTGCTGCTCCTTGTTGGCACCATGGGCGGGGCGGGTGCCCAGAACCTTCTGCATGCGCTTGGCAAGCTCCTTGCGGTCCATGGGGTAGAATTTGCGGCTCACGGCGCCACCGGCGGGATTGGTAATACCCTTGATTTCAGAGAAAGCCTTCTTGCCCATTTCGGCATAGGAGCTGCGCAGGGAACCCATCATGCCCACGGCATCATCCTCTTCCGTGATCTTGCCTTTGTTCAAACCCTCCACAAAGGCGCGGGCGGGTGCCTTGGCGTCCGCAACGAGCCATTTCATGAACTCGGGCTCCTTCTTCTGCGCATCGGAATCCGCACTCTCGGTGCTGCGCTGCGCCAGGTTGATGCACACCTGCACTGCCAGAGCATGTTTTGCCAGGGCACCTTTCACGGGAGCCTTCCACAGCGGGTGCTTGGCATTTTCGAACGCTTTGGGGAAATCCTCCTTCAGCAGGCGCTCCAGCTCGTCCTTCAAGCCGTTGTAGTCCCCCTGCTCCGCGTGTTCCTTGATCAACTTGCGCAGCTGCTTGCCAGCCTCCTTGTCCTGGGCGGGATCCGCTTTCAGGGACAGCGGCTTCGGTGCATCCTCCGCCTCGGTTGCGGGCTGCTGCTCCGGTGCTGCGGTATCCTGTGCGGCACACGGCACAGTTCCCAATCCCATCATGGCGGACAGCGCGCAGGCGCAGATTGCAATCTTCATTCTCATGCTCCCTACATACCACCCCGGGCACGCGGGGTCAAGCTTATATGCGAGCAATCCAGACATACCGGCGAACGCACGGGCGAGTCCGGGACACCTCCTTCCCAGCGTTCCAAATTCCCCCCAGCTGTTACAGCTCTTTTCCAGCGTTCATGCGGGCTGCGGGGAATTCGTCCGTTCCGGAGGAAAAATCCCTTGCCTTTTCAGGGGGCTTCCGCTAAAATCTCCCCGCAATCCGCGAGAGCATACCATCTATGTCCGGCAACCTCACCTACAAGCAATCCGGCGTCGATACAATCGAGGCGCAATCATTTGTTCACGACATCAGCGCTCACGTCAAGCGCACACAAAAAAACCGGCAACTCTGCAACGCCTTCGGGCTGTTTGCCGCCGCGTACGACCTCTCCTCCTACAAGGAGCCGGTGATGGTCACCGGAACCGATGGCGTGGGCACCAAGACGGAAATCCTTTTCGACATGGACATGCTGGAGACCGCCGGCAAGGACCTGGTGGCCATGAATGTGAACGATATCCTGACCACGGGCGGCGATCCGCTGGTGTTCCTGGATTACCTGGGCATCTCCAACCTGGAGACGGAGCGCCCGCGCATCACGCGCCTGGTGGCCGGCATGTGCGACTACCTGGAAAGCTGCAACTGCATCCTGGCCGGCGGCGAGACCGCGGAAATGCCGGGTGTGGTGCCGGAGAACCTGGTGGAAATGGCCGGCTTCAGCATCGGCTGCGTAGAGAAGAGCCTCATGATCCAGCCCGCCACCGTGGAGGTGGGAGATATCCTCATCGGCTACCCGAGCGACGGGTTCCACGCCAACGGCTGGAGCCTCATCCGCCGCATCCTCAAGCAGAACCCGGAACTTCTTACCGAGGAGGAGCTGCGCGGCCTGCTTGCCCCCACCCGCCTGTACCACGATGTGGTGTACGACATGCGCAAGCTCGGCATCACCCCGAAGGCGTACGCCCATATCACGGGCGGCGGCCTGCCGGAGAACCTGGAGCGTTTCCTTGGAGACAAGGGCTCCGACCTTGAAATCCCCTACTGGAACAATCCCGCCGCCCAAAAGGTGCTGGAGTTCGTGGATGCGGAGGACCGCTTCCACACCTTCAACATGGGTATCGGCTGGGTAGCTATTGTCAAACCGGACCAAGTGGAGCAGGCCTGCACGGCCGGCCCCGGCGGCACGCCCATCGGCACCATTCGCCAAGGCAAGGGCATCCGCGTCACCGTCCGCAAGTAAACCCCACACCACATCCCCCTTATGTCAGACCCCCTACATCATGAATGTGCGGTGGCAGCGATTCGCATGCTCAAGCCGCTCTCCTACTACGCCGAAAAGTACGGCAACCCCCTGTGGGCTTTCAACAAGCTCTTCCTCCTCATGGAGAAGCAGCACAACCGCGGGCAGGATGGCGCCGGCATCGGCTGCATCAAGCTCAACACCCCCTTGGGCGAGCCCTACATGTTCCGCCACAGGGATGCCACAGGCAACGCCCTCTCCAACATCTTCTCCGCAGAACAGCGCAACTACCGCACCCTCTGCGAGCGCGGAGACATTGTCAACGAGGACCCGGAGCAGGTCAAGGCCCGCTTCAACTACGGCGGTGAGCTCCTGGTGGGCCACATGCGCTACGGCGCCAGCTCCGCCCGCTTCGACGAGGGCATCTGCCACCCCTTCACCCGCCGCACCAACTGGATTACCCGCACGCTCATGCTGCTGGGCAATTTCGGCATCACCAACGCGCAGGAGCTCGCACAAACCCTCATTGAGCGCGGCCAGCACCCCGTCTGCGATTCCGATACCCAGATCATCATGGAGGAAATCGGCTTCTACCTGGACGAGGCCCACAACGAGCTCTACCGCTCCCTGCGCGACAAGCTCAGCGGCCAGGAGCTCCAGGAGGAGATTTCCAACCGCATCGACCTCTACGATATCATGGGCAAGGCCTCCAAGAACTGGGACGGCGGCTTCACCGCGCTGGGTGCCGTGGGCAACGGCGATCTCTTCTGCCTGCGCGACCCGCACGGCATCCGCCCCTGCCACTATGTGCTCACAGACGAGTACCTGGCCATTGCCAGCGAGGAAGTGCCGCTGATGAGCGTCATGGAGGTGGAGCAGGACCAGGTGCAGATTCTGCCCCCGGCAAACATGCTCGTACTCAAGCACGACGGCGCCTTCGAGGTGCGCGAGTACACCCAGCCGCTGGAGCACAAGCCCTGCTGCTTTGAAAGCATCTACTTCTCCCGCGGCAACGATCCCATCATCTACCGCCAGCGCAAGAAGCTCGGCGCCCTGCTCTCCGACAAGGTGGTGCGCAGCCTGGAGGGTGATGTTTCCCGAGCCGCCATCTCCTTCATCCCCAACACCGCCGAAATCTCCTACTACGGCCTGCTGGAGGGCCTGCGCGCCTACCGCCGCAACTACGTCACCAAGACCATGAAGGAGGCACTCGCCAACGGCTCCATCTCTGACGAGCTCATCGAGGAGCTCATCCTCCGCCGCTGGCCCCGCGCAGAAAAGATTGTCCACAAAGATATCAAGCTGCGCACCTTCATCACCCCGGAAAACAGCCGCGGCCAACTCGCTTCCCAGGTGTACGACCTCACCTTCGACGCCCTGCGCGAAGGAGAAGTCCTCGTCGCCATCGACGACTCCATCGTGCGCGGCACCACCCTCAAGAAGAACCTGCTGCGCCTCCTTGCGCGCTCCAAGCCCCGCAAGATTGTCATCGTCTCCTCTGCCCCGCAGGTCCGCTACCCGGACTGCTACGGCATCGACATGAGCGAGCTGGGCAAGTTCATTGCCTTCCACGCCGCCGTGGCCCTGCTCAAGAAGCGCGGCATGTACGACCTCATCACCCAGGTGTACGAGGAATGCAAGAAGCAGCTCACCCTGCCCCCGCCCGCCCGCAAGAACCCGGTCAAGAAAATATACGAGCTCTTCACCGACGATGAAATCACCGATGAAGTCTCCCGCATGGTCACTCCGGAAGACAGCCCCTGCCCCGTGGAGGTCATCTACCAATCCATGGCCGGCCTGCACGAGGCCATTGCCGGCCCCTGCGGCGACTGGTACTTCAGCGGAGACTATCCCACCCCTGGCGGATACACCGCCGTCAACCTCGCCTTCATCCGCTGGTATGAGGGCAAGGACGGCGGCGCAGACGCACTCCCCGTGTAACATTCCGCATATTTTTCCAAATTTCAAAGCCCATCCGCCCCTGGTGGATGGGCTTTTTCTTGCACTACGATTACCTGCCTACGCGAAGCTCTGTAGTTTCGCGCGCTGCCCACTCTATGGAAAGCTCCTCCATATGGCCAATGGCAAAGCGTCTGACGGCCCCCAAAGGGGGGCATGCGTGAGCTTGACTTCTTTCTCTGCTGTGATAGACTGACCCTTATTCAAGCAAACTAACCATGAACGTCAACAAAGGCAACATTTACGAAATCTTGAATGGCGTCAAGCAATTCATCTTGCCAATATACCAGCGCAGCTACAGCTGGGATATCGAGCAATGCGAGACCCTGTGGAACGATATCGTGAAAATGCAAAACGAGAACAAGGAATCCCATTTCGTGGGTTCCATCGTCAACATTGCGGAGAAAGCCATGCCCACTGGCGTGCAGAAATACATGCTCATCGATGGCCAACAACGCTTGACCACGCTGTCACTTCTCATGATTGCTCTGCGTAACCACCTCCAAGAAACAGGATGCGCCGCAAAAGTCGATGCAAGCCGCATCGACAGGGCCATGCTGAAAAACAGCGGGGAAGAAGACGACGATGAATACAAGCTTATTCTGACTGGTGCGGACAAAGATGTTTTTATTCACTTGGCGTCTAAAAACGAGACCAAACTTCTCAACGTACATTCCAAGTTGCTTGAAAACTACAATTTCTTCAAGGGGAAAATTGAAGCGAACGTCGGCTTCATTGACAAAATTTATGAAGCCACAGGCAAGCTTTCACTTGTCAATATTACTCTCGAAAGAGGCTCCGATGATGCCCAAGCCATCTTTGAAAGTCTAAACTCCACGGGCAAGGGATTGACTGCCTCCGACCTTGTCAGGAACTATGTGCTCATGGGGCTTGAACCCAAGCAGCAAAACGCCATATACAAATCACTATGGGAACCGATGGAGGGATTGTTCGAGTACGAAAACAAGTCATTCCAGCAAGACCGCTTCCTTCGCGACTATTTGACGATGAAGCTCGGCAGGATTCCCAGGCAAAACTTGGTTTACGATGAGTTCAAGCGGTATGCCTCCAACACCACTTACGAGGAAGTCGAGCAATTGTGCACGGATATAAAAAATCACGCGCTCTACTACACGAACATTATCTACAAACGCAATTCCAATGATATTATCCGGCATTTATACGAAGAAATTGCAGATCTTCGAATGGAAGTTTCCTTCCCCTTCTTAATGCATATCCACCATAGCCATTTCAACCAGAAAATCACCGAAGCCGAACTGATAGAAATTCTCCGGCTATGCGTCAACTATGTATTCAGGCGCAGCATCTGCGGCATCCCCACGAATTCCCTAAACAAAACTTTCGCCACATTCAAAAACCATATTCGGGAGGATGATTATCTCAACTCCGTCAAGGCCGCATTTGTGCTTTTGGATTCGTATAAAGAATTCCCGACTGATGAAAAATTTGCAGAAGCATTCCTGTCACGAGACCTGTACCATACCCGCACGCTCAGTTACATATTGAAGAGCATTGAAGATTTCGGCAACAAGGCTCCGATTCAAATCGAAAACTACACCATCGAGCATATCATGCCGCAAAACACCAATCTAAGCAAGGAATGGAGAGCTGAACTTGGTGACAATTGGAAAGAAATTCATAAAGCGAAGCTGCACACAATCGGCAATTTGACACTTACCGCCTACAATACCGAGATGAGCGACAAGCCTTTCAGTGACAAAAAGGAAATGAAAGGAGGTTTTGTCGAAAGCGCGTTGCGCCTCAACAGCTATGTCGTCAAGCAGGAACACTGGGCTCTTGCTCAAATTGAGGAAAGGGCAAACCTGCTCACGAATGAAGCGATCAAAATCTGGGAATATCCCACAATCGCCGAAAATATCTTGCAGCAATACCAAGCAGTAAAGGGAGAAACTCCGCAATATGATTTGCACTCGTATGATTTCAACGAGCACACCTCTCTGCTCTTCAGATTGCTGGAGGAGCAGATAGCCAATCTCTCAAGCGAAATCAAGCGTGATTGCAAGAAATTGTACATAGCCTACAAGGCAGACACAAATGTAGTTGACGTAATCGTCCAGCAAAAAGCCCTCAGGCTTGCAATTAACATGAAATACTGCGAGATATCCGACCCGCAACACATTTGCCAAGATGTCAGCGAACTCGGAAGATGGGGGAACGGCGAAGCAAGCATCACCTATTCCGACACGAGTCAACTGCCCTTTATCATGGAGATTATCAAGCAATCGTACCATAAACAGGCTGATTCTGAATAAGGAAAGTTTGCTCACACTAGGGCGAGGAGTTTGAGAATCGCGGCACGGGTATGCAGCGGGTGGTGCCACGATGCCTTAGCGGACTACCTTGATTCGGGCGAGCCTCTTCGCGCCCTCCCCCCTGCGGTACAGTCTTCACCGCCTTACCACGCCGCTGGCGGCGTGCCCTTTGCAGGGCCGTCGGCGGCGGTCTCTCGCGGGGAGAAGTGCTGCGCTGCGCGCAGCGGTGGACGGGGGACGACAGGTCCCGCAGGTAGATAGCCTGAAAAACGGAAAAGGCCGCACAAGTGTTACCTGTGCGGCCTTTGTTAGCCCTGGCGGCTATCTACTCTCGCGGGACCTGT
>JAZUGI010000150.1:0-5101 GCA_045641125.1 Akkermansia sp. | reverse complement strand
CGGCCTCCTCATCGTGGGGATAGGCGAGGCCCTGGGAGCCCTGTACAACTGGTTCATGGGCGTGTCGGAGGGAGCCAAGGAGGCTGCCGCCTCCGCCCGCGAGTTCGAGCAATCCCTGCAAAGGATGGAGAAGCAGGCCGGAAAGGTCCAGACGCAGGAGCAGTACGATGCATTCATGGAGAACCTACAAGACCGCATCGACGAGATGCAGGGGCAGCGCGACGATGCCGCAGCCGAGGGCGAGAACGAGCGAGCGGAACAACTTGCGGCGCAGGTGGACGAGCTGGAGGAGCAGCGTGCACGCTACCAGCGCATCCTGCCTTTGCAGATTCAAGCGGCGCAGGAGGAGCAGAAGCGCACGGAGGAGCTGCGCCGCCAGGCCGAGGAGGCGGCGGAGCTTGAGAAGAAGCTCGAAGATGCCCGCAAGAGGATGGCCGACCTTGTGGCCAGGCAGCGCGAGCACGGGCGCGAGGCGTTCCTTTCCGGGCTGGGCGACACCAAGGCCGAGATCGACCTCCGCCTTTCGGATGCCGGGTTCAAGACGATTGAGGACTTGGAACGCGAGATTGCCCGGCTGGAGAAGCTGGGCGGGAAGTTCAAGCTGGGAGACGAGGCGCGCTATGAGAGGCTGTGCTCCGTCTACAACAAGCTCATCGACCTCAAGCGCAAGGATGCCGAGGAAACCCGCAAGGCCGGGGAGGAGGAGCGCAAGCGGGATGCCGAAGCCGCCAAGCGGCGGCAGGAGGTCGCCCTCAACCAGCAGGAGTACGACATGAAGGTCAAGATACTCCGCGCGGAGATTTCCGGCAACGAGCAGAAGCTCCAAATCCTCAAGGCCCAGCAGCGCATTACCGAGCTGACGCTCCAGTACCAGCGCGAGGGGCTGGCCGATGCCGAAGCCGCAGCCAAGCGCATGGTGGCCTTGGAGATGCAAGCCGAGGACCGCCGTTCCCGACACGACACTTCCAACTCCGGGCGAGGACGAGACTCCGGCACCCGCATTTCATCCTCCCTCGCGTCCGTTGGCGGCGGCGGGCGGTCTATCCTCATCGGTGGCCCGCTGGTGACGGAGACAAAGAAGCACACGAAGCTGCTGGAGGCCATCAAGGTTGCCACCGGGAAAACGCCCACGGTCAAGGTCAGCGGTAACGTGGATGCCGTGATTGGGAGGTGATGGTGCGCGCTGCGTAGCTAATACCACGCCCCGCACAAATGCGCGACAGGCAATTATGTTGACCCGCGCGGCGTTTCTGGTATAGTGGTGCGTGGACGCACATGCGCCCACGTGTACTGTTGCCATGAAAAAGACACTCGCATTACTTTTGCTGCTGGCCGGACTTTCTGTGGAAGCCCAAGCGGTAACCTTGACTTGGAACGGCGGGTCTATGGAGTGGAACACCACGGACGACAACTGGTTGCAGGACGAAACTGCCGCCAAGTACACGGATGGTGCAGATGTTGTGTTCGGTGACACCGGTTGCGGGCGGGTTACCCTGGTTGGTTCCTTTGAACCCAAGAGCGTGCTGGTGGAAAACACCCCTGGGCATACCTACTTCTTCAATGGCAACGGCAATCTAACCGGCACCATGCAACTCACCAAGGAAGGTGAGGGCAAGCTAACCATCACCACCGCCAACGACTACACGGGCGGCACGGTAATCAAGGGTGGCACCCTGCAAATGGGCAACGCCAAAGCTCTTGGCAACGGCACCATCACGCTGGGAGACAACTCCATTCTGGACCTTGGCGATAACACCATCTCCAATTCCATTACCCTGCAAGGTAACGCCACCATCGGCAACGGCAAGATTGACGGTACGATTACCGGCGGCCTGAACGTGACAGAGAACAAGAGCCTGACCTTGATGGCGAACGCCTCCATCTCAGGCAGCATCTATCTGGGGGCCTACGCCGCGCTGGACCTTGGCGATAACACCATCTCCAATTCCATCACCCTGCAAAACTCCGCCTGGATCGGCAACGGCAAGATTGAGAGCGACTTGTACGTGGCGGAGGGCGAAACGCTCGCCTTGTGCGGCGACTTGGGCGGCACGGGCCGCATCTACCTGGGCAATAAATCCACCCTGGCTCTTAGCGGAAAAACCCTGAACACCAACGTTGTGTTGACAAAAGGCGAGGCCACCATCACCGCCGGCACGCTCAACGGCAACATCACGGTGCGCGGAGACAAATTTCTTAACTTGGGCGGCGATTTGGAGGGAGCGGGCACCATTGTCCTTGAAGACTATGGTTACCTCTATCTGGAAGGCCACACCCTGTCCACCCATGTCGCCATGCAAGGCAGCAGAGCCTACATAGGTGGCGGCACGCTCAACGGCGACCTATACGTGGGTGCAGGCGCGCAGCTTATGTTGGTGTCCGGCAATATGCAAGGCTCCGGTGTCATCACCTTGGGGGATAATGCCACGCTGCATCTGGGTCTCCGTAACTTCACCCTGTCCAACCGCGTCATCCTGGAGGGCTCTGCCACCATCGGTAACGGTACACTTGACGGCAGCATAAGCGTGGGTGCGAACAACAAGCTCACCCTGCTGAAGAATACAACCATCACCGGAGCTATCAATCTTGGCGACCATGCCGCGCTGGACCTGGGCAGCAACACCTTCCACCTTGGGGGTGAGGACGGCAACAAACTTGTCCTGAACGGCAGCATCTCCGCCATCGGCAACGGCACGATTGAAGGCAGCATAAACGTGGCGGCGAATGACAAGCTGACCCTGCTGGGGAATACTACCATCACCGGCAACATCTCCCTGGGCGATGGAGCCACATTCAACTTGGCTAACAACTCCGTCACCGGAGCCGTTACCTTGGCTGGGAGCGCCGCCACCATAGGCAACGGCACAGTTGAGGGCAATCTAACCGTGGCGGAGAACAAGAGCCTGGTGCTGCTGGCGAACACCACCGTTACGGGCGGTGTCACCCTGGAGGGCGGCTCCACGTTAGACCTGGGCAGCAACACCTTCCACACCGGCGGGGATGCTTGCAACCGAGTCACCTTCTCTGGTGGCACCACCGTGTCCAATGGCAAGCTTGTCCTGGGCGAAGCCCTGAGCTCGGCTTTCACCCTCAATGGCGTCACACTGGACCTCGGCGGCCTAACCCTCTCCAAGCCCGTAACCCTGGTGGGAGACAACGCCATCGGCAACGGCACGCTTAACACATACCTGAACGTGGGAGAGGGAAATACCCTCACCCTCTGCGGCAACCTGGATGGTCAACAGAACAAGGACGACAAAATCATCCTCGGCAACAACGCCACGCTGGACCTCAACAACCATAGCATCTCCAAGTACTGCTACGTCAGGATTAACGGCGACGCCTTCATTGGCAATGGCTCGTTCTACAGCGAAGTTGTCGTGGCAGAGGGCAAGAAGCTTACCCTGTGCGGCAACCTGTCGAGCAGTGGCTGGTACATGGGCAACATTATCTTGGGAAACAAGGCCACGCTGGACCTCGGCAAGCACACCTACTCCGGACTTCTCAGCGTGGACGAGGACTCCGCGACTATCGGCAACGGCTCGCTGGAACGCGACCTTTCTGTAGGCGACGGTAAAACGCTCAACCTTTGCGGCGACTTGGGGGGCAGCGGCTCCATCTCCATGAGCGGCAGCGCAACGCTGAACATCGGCACCCACACGCTCTCCAAGAACGTTACGCTGAATGGCACCTCCACCGTCAAGGCGGAAAACACCACCATCAAGGCGCTCAAGGAGGACACCCCCGGCCTGCTGAAGGAGCTGAGCGTGTCAGAGAAAGAGATTGTCGGAACAGGGCGCGCCGCCAGCCTGGCGGACGGGCTCTATATCAAATCCGAGTCCGACCTCCTGATAGAGAGCATGACCATCACGGCCAACAACGAGATACATGTGGACGATAACACCATCACGCTCAATCAGGTGACTATCGACCTGTCCAACGCGGACTACAAGCAGGTGGATTCCGACTACTACTTCCAGTTGCAGGACCTCATCAACTGCGACTTGGAGATGGACGACGTGGTGTTCGATGCCTCTGGGCTCTCCCTCGGCACCGCCATGAAGAAGGTCGTTTTCGACTTCGGGGAGGATGTCAACATCGATTCCGCCACCCGCGCGCGCCTGCAACTGGACGAAGCCTGGGACGGCCAGGCCTACATCACCGGCCCTGGTCTGCTGGTGTTCAGCAAGTCTGCTCCCGTCCCGGAACCCACAACGGGCACGCTTTCCCTGCTGGCCCTTGCAGCTCTTGCAGCCCGCCGCCGCAGGAAGTAAACCTCTTTTCTCAGGAAATACATCAGGGCCCCATCCGTTCCGGCGGGTGGGGCTTTTTTGACACCCGCGCCGGGGTGTATGGAAACGGCGAGAATATGGCGCGGAGACGGCATCCGGCGCATCTGCTACGGCAACTACCAGCACACGGTCACGGGTATCACGATTGAGCGCAACCGGGATGTCAACACGGGCAACGTGGTGGAGATCACCTACGAGGTGCCGGAGGAGAACGCGCTCTCCTCGCAACCCGCCATGGGGAGCCGCACCGACCTGCTGGCCGGGGTGGTGCTCATCAAGACCACCACGACACCCGGCACGGCGGGCATTGCATCCGTGAAGCTCACCTATGGGAAGCCGGAACCCACGGACGACGAGGACGAGGAGGAGGACAGCAAGGACGGCAGCCGCTCGGAAAGCGGAGAGGACGAGGAGGAGGAAGGCAGCGAGCAGCTCAAGGGATTCAAGAGCACGCTTGATGTCACGGTGGTGGACGAGCCGATATTGACGCACCCGAAGTGCGCGGGTATTGCGGGCCACCAGCTCGAATACCTCAAGCCCGTCATTGACGGGGCTCGCATCTGGGAGCTGGTGCCTCAGGTCAAGACCACCGGGGAGCGGATACTCGACAAGGACGGCCAGGTGGTGAAGAAAAAGCTCGGCAAGCTCATCAAGGGCAACACCGGGCTGGTGAAGCTCCTCCAGCAGGGCGTCACGTCCTACAAGTGCATGATGGCGACCTACACCTATTCCTACCAGAGCAAGAGCGGCAAGGTGAACCCGGAGGACGTGGGCAAGATTGACACCCCGCACGGCGCGCCCGCGCTCAA
>JAZUGI010000149.1:0-2279 GCA_045641125.1 Akkermansia sp. | reverse complement strand
AACATGAAGATCAACAACCCCGCCCTTACGGCGCAGGTGCTGGTCAATGTGGCCCGCGCCTCCCTCAAGCAGCAGCCCGGTTGCTACACCATGATTGAGGTTCCGGTCATCGACCTGCTCCCCGGCGACCGAGAGGATATTATCAAGCACCTCGTCTAAGGAATTTACTGGGTACTATTGAAAATTCGGCTCCGCCGCCGCGCCTGTGGCGCTTTGGCGTGACAAGGCGCGCGTGAATGAACCGCCCCGTTTGGCCATGCGCCTGACGGGGCGGCTAGGTTCTATGCTTTCCGCCTGTCATCCACTGTTGCTCGCGCCGTTATTGCGGCAGGTAGAGCTTGAGCTGCTCCACGGCGTACAGGGGAATGCTCAGCAGGCCGTCCACGTTTCCGAAATGGGCCAGTGAGGCGCGAACGGCGAGCTTCTGGGAGAATTTGGTGCGGTAGGTGTTCAGGCTCTTGGATTTCAGGTTGATTCCGGCCTTGACCTCCACCGGAACGATTTGGCTCTTGTGCTGGATGACGAAATCGACCTCCGCCGCACCGCCGGGGTTGCTCCAGTATCCCAGGGAGGTGGCGGGGCTGAGCATGAGCGTTTGCAGCACGTACTGCTCCGCGAGCGCTCCCTTGAATTCGCTGAACAGCTCGTTCCCCTCCAGTACGGTGGAGGTGTCCAGCTCAGCCATGGTACCCATGAGCCCGCAGTCCAGCATGTAGAGCTTGAATGCGGCTGGGTCCAGATAGGCCTTGAGCGGCAGCGAGGGCTTGGTGATGCGGTTGACCCTGTGGACAAGCCCGCACGTCTCCAGCCACTCGATTGCACCGTCGTAGTCGCGCCCGCGCGCGCCTTCCACAATGCCCCTGTAGGTGAACTTGCGGTTTTCAGAGGCAAGCTGCCGGGGAAGTGATGCCCAGACGGCGCGGATGCGCATGATGTTGGCGGGTTCGGTGTACTTGAAGAAATCGGCCTCGTAGCTGGAGAGGATATCGCGGTGAGCCGCTTGAACGGCATCCATATCGCCGGAATCTGCGTAGACTGCCACGGCACCCGGCATGCCGCCCACGCAGAGGTATTGCTTGAGGTGACGCTCGTAGGTCTCGGAGAGGGAATCGATGAGCGAGGTTCGTAAATCCAGCAGATGGGCTGCAAGCCTTGGCTGGCCGATGGCTTCAAGAAACTCGCAAAATCCCAGCGGATGCAGGTGGTAGAACTCCACCTGACCCACCGGGAACGACATCCGCCGCTTGCGCAAAGCCACGCCCAGCAGGCTACCCGCGGCAACGATGTGGTATTGAGGGGCGTGTTCGCGGAGGTATTTCAGGGAATTCAACGCCCGCTCACTCTCCTGGATTTCATCCAGGATAATCAGCGTGTCGCCCGGCGTGATATCTGTTCCGCTTTTGGCGGAGAGGTTGTCAATGATATCCTTCGCCCGGTACTCTCCTTCAAACACCCTGGCGGCGCTCGGAGTGTCCACAAAGTTCACGTACGCCTCCTTCTTGAACTCGGTGCGTGCCAGCTCGCGCATCAGCCAGGTCTTGCCCACCTGTCTGGCACCGCAGAGAACAAGGGGCTTGCGGACCCGGTCTTTTTTCCGGGCCCAAGCTGCGAGGTCTTCCAATGCGTAGCGTTTCATGGTGTTTCCCGCATGCCAGTATGCTTTGCCGTGCGGGTCTTGTCAAGAACTTTCCCTCGAATAATTGCCGACTTTGCACACTTTTCCCTGCGAAAAATTGCCAAAACTGCACATTTTGGGAGGGAAAGTGGGGTAAAGCACACATGTGTCCCAAAGAATTTTTGCAAAGCGTGGTTGGTGTGCAATGATTGGAGGTAACGAACGTGGTTGGTTGGCATGCGTTGGCGCTAATTTGTTTTATGGTGGATGATGAGTTTGCGCGGGTTGATGTTTTGCTGGCGGGGCGCGCGGGGTCAGTTTGCGAGGCGGGCGTGGAGGTCGTGGAGGGCGCGTTGGTAGGCGGCGAGGGTGACGTCGAGTTGGCGTCCGCCGGGGAAGAAGATGGATGCGATGGTTCCGCCTTCGTACGTTTCGATGTAGAGGACGTTGTTCAGGTTGACGGTGAAGGTCTGCTTGCCGTCTTTGATGACGAGGTTCATTGGTTTCATAGCGTGTGGGTGTGTAGCACGGGTGGTTCGGGGGTGCAAGGTGTTTTTTGTGGTTTAACGGTTGCGTCAGGCGCGTGGTTTCATAGCAGTTGTGTATGCGCTCAGAGCCGGGAGGCAGACGCGGCCACCACATTCTTATTTATTTGTCGGGTAGG
>JAZUGI010000148.1:0-12860 GCA_045641125.1 Akkermansia sp. | reverse complement strand
CACAAATTCAATCTGTAAACAGATTATCCGCCACTATGACACGTTTCGCGCAAAAAAATCACTCCGCGCCGAATTCCGCCTCCAGCTCAGCCTTCTTGCGCTCCATGTCCACAGAAAGGTCCTCCCAGCGCGTGAACAGGCTTTCCGAACGCCTTTCCAGCTCCTGATACTCCTGCGTAAGCTCCATGAGGCGCTGGTTGTCCGCCATGTTCTCCGGTTTCTCCAGCTCTGCGGAAATCTCCGCCTTGCGGGCGTCTGCAGCGGCAATCTCCTCCTCCACCCGGGCCAGCTCCTTTTCCAAGGGCTTGATGACTTTGTTTCTCATCTCCCGCGCCTGGGCCCGCGCGCGGCGTGCATCCTTGCGGTTACCCTCCGCCGCTGCGCCGGCTGTTCCGGCAAGGGGTGCACCGGCCGCCAAGGCCTTCTCCCGCCGTTCTTCCGCCTCCACCGTTTCCAGATACTGGCTTACATTGCCGTAGAACAGGCGCGGGGCGTGCCCCAAGCGGAATTCCAGCACCTTGTTGACGATGGGATCCAGGAATTGGCGGTTGTGGGAAACAATGCAATACGAGCCGGGGTACTCCGCCAGCGCGCGCTGCAGCACGTCCTGGCTTTGGAAGTCCAGGTGGTTGGTCGGCTCGTCCATGATAAGGAAATTGGCCGGGCGCAGCAGCATGCACACAAGAGCCACGCGGGAGCGCTCCCCGCCGCTCAGCACGCCGATTTTCTTGAACACGTCATCCCCGCGGAACAGGAAGCAGCCCAGGATGTTTCTCACCAGCGGGCGCGTTTCCCTGCCGGCAGCGGCCTCCACGCACTCCAGCACGGTCTGTTCGTTGTCCAGCACATCGGCATGCGTCTGGGAGAAGAAGGCTGTTTCCGTGTGGCTGCCCAGCGAGAATTCCCCGCTGTCGGGGGCCTCCGTGCCGGAGATGAGGCGCGTGAAGGTGGATTTGCCGGAGCCGTTGACGCCCACCACGGCGATGCGGTCTCCCTTGCCGATGGTGAAGTCGTAGTTCTCCAGCAGCTTGATGGGGCCGTACGCCTTGCTGGCATGCTCCAGCTTGACCACGGTGTGGCCGCCGGGGGGCGGCGGGGGGAAATGGAAGCTCATCACGGCATCGTCCTCCTCCACCTCAATGAGCTCCACCTTCTCCAGCTGCTTGATGCGGCTCTGCACTTGGGTGGCCTTGGTGGCCTTGTAGCGGAAGCGGTCGATAAACTGCTGGGTCTTGGCAATCTCCCTCTGTTGCGCCTTGGCCTGGTGAAGGAGGGCCTCCTTGCGCGCGGCGCTTTCCTTCAGGTAGAAGGAGAAGTTGCCGGCGTACTCCTCTGCCCTGCCGTGGTGGAAGGCGATGGTGCGGGAGACCAATCCGTCCAGCAGCGCCACATCATGGCTGATGATGCAGATGGCACCGCGGTAGGAGCGCAGGCTCTGCTCCAGCCAACGCTGGCTCTGGATATCCAGGTGGTTGGTGGGTTCGTCCAACAGCAGCACCTCCGGCTCCTGCAGCAGGAGCTTGGCAAGGGCGATACGCATCTGCCAGCCGCCGGAGAACTCCCCGCAATCGCGCGTGAAATCCGCATCCGCGAACCCCAGGCCGCGCAGGATGCTCTCTGTGCGCGGGCGCAGCGTGGCCGCGTCCCGGTCCTGCAGAATGAGCTCCAGGCGGCCGATTTCCTCCAGGAGGTCGCGGTACTCGGTGGAATCGGTGGGGAGCTTCTGCATGTCAGCAGAGAGCTGGTCCACCTCCTGCTGGAGCTCGATGATATTGCCCACGGAGCCCAGCACCTCATCCAGCAGCGGGCGCCCGGAGATGTGGATACCCTCTTGCGGCAGATAGCCCACACGGGTGTACTTGGGCAGCAGAATGCGCCCGTGGTCAGGCTCCAAGGCCCCCACAATACACTTCATGAGGGTGGATTTGCCCGCACCGTTCTGCCCGGCGAAGGCAATGCGCTCCCCGCGCTCCACCACAAAGGAGAGCTTGTCGAACAGGGCGCGCGGCCCGAATTCGATATGCAGGTCCTGGACGGCGAATTCCATGCCGCCGGGTCCTTACTTCTTCAGCTTGGAGTTCCAGCGGTCGATGTTCTGCCGCTGCTCCTCGAAAAGGTCGGCGCAGTCGTCGTGAATCTCGATACCCACGATAGTGTCGCCCTGGCGGATGCTGTTGACCACCTGCTGGTCCTCTGCGGAAAGGACCTCGCCGAAGATGGTGTGCTTGCCGTTGAGCCAATCCGTGGGCACGTGGGTAATGAAGAACTGGGAGCCGTTGGTGCCCTGCCCCGTCCAGGTGCGGCCGGCATTGGCCATGGCCAGCAGGCCCGGCTTGGTGAACTTCAGGTCCGGGCGGCACTCGTCGTCAAACTGGTAGCCGGGGCCGCCGCAGCCCGTTCCCTCGGGATCGCCGCCCTGAATCATGAAATCCGCAATCACGCGGTGGAAGGTGAGTCCATCGTAGAACCCCTTGGTTGCCAGGTTCAGGAAGCTGGCCGCCGTCATCGGCGTCTTGGAGGCGAACACCGTCAGGTGGATGTCCCCCTTGTTTGTCTTCATCGTGATTTTCTTGTCCGTTGCCATGCCCCGCACCATACCAGCAAACGCCAGCGCGCGCAAGGCATTTCCGCGCCAGCGCCCTCCATTTTGCCGACCAACGCCAAATGCACGGAAACTCATTTACTTCTTGCGCCTTTTGCCTTTTTGTGGTTTTATTGGGGTGGACTACAAAGAGGCATGAGAAGACTCTCTCCATGGATTATTATTCTGGTCATTGCTCTCACGGCATTGGGCTGGTACAGGCGCGGCACCTTGGACGTGCAGATGCTCCTCCCGGCCCTGTTTTGCATCGGCGCAATCGTTGCCCATCTCTATCTCTCCCCGATATTGCGGAAACGCCGGGAGAAAGAATGGGAGCAAAGGACTCAGGCAGCCATAGGGAGGGAGTGCAACTTCCTGGAGGAAAGCAAAGGGCAAATCCGCCGGAACCTGGCGGCTGGCAAGCTGCGTTACCTGGTTGAATGGTGGGAGGATGACGACCTGTGGATTGATGAGAACCACCACCTGCTGTTCATATACGCAGATGATACGAAACACGACTTCTTGCTCTACCAAGCCGTGGAGAGCAAATGCGTCTCCCTGCTGTCAGAATACGGCATCCCGTGGGAGCCGGGCTTCAAGCTAACCTTCGATTCCAACATACTCTACCCGTCGGCCCTCCGCGGCCAAAAGTTCTATACCCCGGATGGTTCCACCCGCAAGGATTTGTGGCCGTAACGGGAATCCTTCCCCGTCAGCACACACGGAATGATACAGACAGGCATTGACATGCGCGCGCGTATGGGGCATACTGCGGCGCATGTTAAGATTACACGATACACAGTCGGGGGCGGTGAAGCCCGTTACGGCGGAGGACGGCAAGACGCTGCGATTCTACTGCTGCGGACCGACCGTGTATGCGGCGGCGCACATCGGCAATTTCCGCACGTTCGTGGTGCAGGATGTGTTCCGGCGCGTAGTGGAGCTGGGCGGCCTGCGCACCAAGCATGTGCGCAACATCACGGATGTGGATGACAAGACCATCCGCAACTCCCAGGCGCAGGGCATGCCGCTGAAGGAATACACGGACAAGTGGACGGAGAAGTTCCACACGGATTGCGCGGCGCTCAACTGCCTGGTGCCGCATGTGGAGCCCAGCGCGGTGGGCCACATTGCAGAGCAGATTGAGATTGTGCAAAAGCTCATGGAAAAGGGCCACGCCTATCAGAGCGAGGACGGTTCCGTGTACTTCCGGATTTCTTCCTATGCCGACTACGGCAAGCTGGCGCACCTGGACCGCCAGACCCTGGATTTCGGCAAGACTGCGGCCACCCGCGCAGACGTGGACGAGTACGACAAGGACAGCGTGGCGGATTTCGTGCTGTGGAAGGCGCGCCGCCCGGAGGACGGCCCCAACTACTGGGATTCCCCTTGGGGAGAGGGACGCCCCGGCTGGCACCTGGAGTGCTCCGCCATGAGTCACAAGTACCTTGGCGACACCTTCGACCTGCATTCCGGCGGCGTGGACCTGGTGTTCCCGCACCATGAGAACGAGATAGCGCAGAGCCGCTGCGCCTGCGGCGGCGAGAGCGCACGCCACTGGTTCCACGTGACCCACCTGCTGGTGGACGGAGCCAAGATGAGCAAGAGCCTGGGCAACATGTACACGCTGGACCAGCTGCAGGAGATGGGCTACGCGCCCGCCGCCCTGCGCTATGTGCTGGCGGGTGCCTACTACCGCCGCCCGCTCAACTTCACTCTTGCCGGCATGAAGGATGCCACCAGCGCCCTCAACAAGCTCGGCCGCTTCAACAAGGAGCTCGCCAAGGCCGCAGGCGCCTCCGCCAAGGAGCCCGCCTACCGAGACCTCGTCAAGAACCGCCCGGATGCGGGTCCCTTCCAGCCCGCTTGGGAAAGCCTGGAAGACGACCTCAACACGCCGGAGGCCCTGGGCCACGTGTTCAGCGCCATGCACGGCATCAAGCCGGCGGAGCTGGATGCCGCGCAGGCTGCGGAAACGTGGCGCCAGTTCCGTCTCATCACGGAGGCTCTGGGCCTGCAGCTGCCGGATCCCGATGCGGATATCGAGGTGCCGGAGGACATCCGCGCCATTGCAGAGGAGCGCTGGGCCGCCCGCGCCGCCAAGGACTGGGCGAAAGCGGACGAGCTGCGCGCCAAGCTCGCCGAGCTCGGCTGGGGCATGAAGGACGGAAAGGAAGAATACAAACTGACCAAAATCTGAATATGGAAAACGATGTCACCATACTGGGCAAGCACACCGCGTTCGTGAAATCCCCGGACGATGCCAAGCTGGAAGCCTTCCCGAACCGCACGCCCGGCAGACCGTACAAAATCACGCTGGACACGCATGAATTCTCCTCGCTCTGTCCCGTGACGGGCCAGCCGGACAGCTGCCACCTCACCATCACCTACAGCCCCGCGGAGAAGTGCGTGGAAACCAAGAGCCTGAAGTACTACCTGGCCTCCTACCGCAACTATCCCGCCTTCAACGAACAGGTGGTCAACCGCATCCTGGACGACCTGGTGGAAGCCATCTCCCCCGCCTGGATGATGGTGGAGGGTCGCTTCGGCATGCGCGGCGGCATTCAGCTCACCTGCACCGCGGAGCACCAGCCGGAAAACAGGCTGCCATGATCCAAGCGCTGAAAGCCATCATTGTCACCCTGCTGGCGCTGTGCCTCTTCTCCTGTACCGGGGAGGACAACTCGACGGGCACCCTGGAGGGCGAGGTGGTGCGCATTTCCGATGGCGACACCGTGACCATCCAGACCGACAACGGAACACGGGTGAAAATCCGCCTGTTCGGCATTGACGCTCCCGAATCCCGCCAGGAATTCGGGAACGAATCGAAAGCCAAAATCACCTCCCTCATCTCAGGCAGAACCGTCACGGTCAAAACGCACAGCCACGACCGCTACAACCGCGTGCTCGGCGAGATTTTCCTGGACGGCCAAAACATCAACCGCACCATGGTGCAGGAAGGCTGCGCCTGGCACTACGTGCAGTACGCACCCAACGACAAGGACCTGGCCAGGGACCAGCAGGAAGCCATGGCCGCCAAGAAGGGGCTGTGGGCCACCCCGAATCCCACGCCGCCCTGGCAACACAGAAAAAATCACTGAACAGCAATGAAAGTAGCCGTACTCCTCTCCGGCGGACTTGATTCCACCACCGCGCTGCACTGGGCCAAGGCCCGGCACGAGGTGGTGTGCGCCGTGTCGTTCGACTACGGCAGCAACCACGCCGGGAAAGAATTGGCGTGCGCGCGGCACCAGGCGGAATCGCTGGGCGTGCCGTACCGCGAAATCGACCTCACCGTGCTCAAGCCGCACTTGGCGAGCGCGCTGCTGAGCGGCGCGGACGCCATCCCCACGGGCGACTACGCGGAGGAGAACCTGAAACAGACCGTGGTGCCCTTCCGCAACGGCATCTTCCTGGCCATTGCCGCGGGCGTGGCGGAGAGCGCGGGTGCAGAGGCGCTGGTGATTGCCGCCCACGCGGGCGACCACGACCTGTACCCGGACTGCCGCGCGGAGTTCATGGACGCCATGGGAGAGGCCATCCGCCTGGGCACCTACGCGCAGCTTCAGGTGCTGGCACCGTTCATCCACGCAAGCAAGGGAGAGATAGTGGCGCAGGGCGCGCAGCTGGGTGTGGACTACGCGCACACCTACTCCTGCTACTGCGGCGGCGAGCGACACTGCGGGCAATGCGCCACCTGCCGCGAGCGAAAGGATGCCTTCTCTTCCGCCGGAATCCCGGACCCCACCGTATACGAATCCTGATATTACCCACCATGCCTTCCGTCCTTATCAAAACCTACGGCTGCCAGATGAACGAGCGAGACTCCGAACAGGTCGCCAGCATGTTCCTCTCCGGCGGGTACACCCTCACCAAAGACGAGGCCGAAGCCGACGTCATCCTCATCAACACCTGCGCCGTGCGCGAGAAGGCGGAGCTCAAGGCCCTAGGCAAGATGGGCCTGCTCTGTGCGCGTCCCGATGCCAAGCCGTGGGTGGTGTACGGCTTCATGGGCTGCATGGTGCAGAGCCGCGCGCAGTCCCTTTTCCGCGACATCAACCGCCTAGACGTGGTGACCGGCACGCGCCACTACCACAACGTGTACGGCATTTGCAACCGCCTGCTCAAGAGCCGCCTGGGCATGGGGCTCACGGAGCTGCTCAAGCGCGGCGCGCACATCTGCGAGGTGGGCGAGGTGGAGGGCTTCCAGAACGAGATACGCGACCACCTGCCGGTTTCCGGCGGCTGCACCGCGTTCGTCTCCATCATGCAGGGCTGTGAGATGCGCTGCTCCTACTGTATCGTTCCCAGCACACGCGGTGTGGAATGCAGCCGCCCCGCGGCGGATATCATCAAGGAGGTGCGGGAGCTGGTGGACCGCGGCGTGAAGGAGGTTACACTGCTCGGCCAGATTGTGAACCGCTACGGCAAGGACGAACCCGCCGTGAACGGCCGCTCCGCCTTCGTGCGCCTGCTGGAAAGCGTGCACGACATTGACGGCCTGGAGCGCATCCGCTTCACCTCGCCGCACCCCATCGGCTTCCGTGAGGACCTCGTCAACGCATACACCTACCTGCCCAAGCTGTGCAGCCACATCCACTTCCCCATGCAGAGCGGCAGCGACCGCATCCTGCAGCTTATGCGGCGCCCGTACAAGAACGAGAAGTACCTGCGCCTGTGCGAGGCCATGCGGGAAGCCCGCCCGGACCTGGCCATCACCACGGACATCATCGTGGGATTCCCCGGAGAGACGGATGAGGACTACCAGCAGACCAAGGCGGCCGTGGAGCGCGTGCAGTTCGACAACGCCTTCGTGTTCCAATATTCCCCGCGCCGCGACACCGTGGCAGCCGCCATGCCGAACCAAATCTGCCTGCGCGTGAAGGAGGAACGCAACCACGACCTGCTGGAGACAGTGAACCGCATTGCCGCCGCCCGCAACATGGCGCTGGTGGGCACGGAGCAGAGCATCCTGGTGGAAGGCCCCAGCAAGAACAACCCCGACAGGCAGCAGGGGCGCTCCTCCCAGAACAAGCCGGTGATTATCCAGAAAGGCAAGGCGGAGGTGGGGACGATTGTACCGGTAAAGATTACGGAATGCACGGGGTTCACGCTGTATGGCGAAATTTAGGATTTGGGATTTAAGATTTAGGATTTGGGATTTGTTATGAAAGCGATTCTTGTTGGATTGATGCTGGCGCTGTCGGTGGTGATGGCGGGGGAGTTTCCTTGGAGCGATGCGCCCGGGGCGGAGTTGAAGGCGGCTAGCGTGGCACCGGACCGGGTATTCACGGAGGATCCTTGCGATTGGAGACCCGCCATCACCCCCATGGCCAAGGAGATTGTGAAGGATTGCAAGACCGCGCGGGAGGCCGTACTGGCGCTCGCCACCCAACTTCCCAAGGCCACGGGCGTGTACTACACCACGGAGCGCCGCCGCGCAGACATGAACGCGCTGGAGGCGCTGGCGGAGAAGAAGGTTTCCTGCACCGGGCAGAGCATCCTGCTGGTGTGCGCGCTGCGCGCGGTGGACATTCCCGCGCGCGTGTGCGGCCTGCTCTCCTGGCACCACATTCAGGGCAACCACACCTGGGCGGAGGCTTGGTTCGACGGCGAGTGGCACATGATCGAATACAACGAGAAGGATTTCAACAGCGCGTGGGTCATGAGCTACATCGGCATGCTGGACCCGCAGCGCGAGCCCCTGGAGCGCATCAAGGCCGCCACCCCGGATGGCAAGGACTATTTCTATCCCCTCCTGATTGCCAAGCAAATCGGCAAGGAACCCGTGGCTTCGGAGGACGTGACGGAGCGCTACCTCAAGCTCTCCCGCGCCTGGCACGAGAAGCAGGGCCAGCCCGCCAACGTGCAGAGGCTCATGGTGAACGTCTCCCCGCGCTCGGAGAAGGCCCTGCCCATCCTGCTGCTGGACGAATCCGGCAAGGAGGTGGACCGCGCCACCCTGCCCACCCTCAAGGATGATGCCAACAAGTTCGCCGAGCTCAACCTCCCGCGTGAGGGCAAATTCCAACTCCGCATCGGCGACTCGCACGACACTATCCCCGTGCAAGCCACGGAGAACGCGGTGCAGATGATGACGCTTACGGCCAAAAAGGACTAGCGCCTGTCACTTTCTCTCCCAGCGCTTGTGCTGGAGGGCGTCTTTGGCGGCGGACATTTCCGCCTTGTGCTTGCTGGAGCCCTCTGCGGTGCCCAAAAGAATACCGCACCAGGTGACCGTGGCGCGGAACGGCCCCAGCCCGGGGTTGTCGCCCACGGCGGCCACTGTATATTCCGGGCCGCTGTTGTTGATGGCCTGCAGCGTCTCCAGCAGCTTGCCCTTGTAGTTCACGGCCGTCAGGCTTTCCACGCGGTCCAGGCTGTCCTGCAGCAGGGCCAGGGAAACCTTGCGCGCGGCGGCGTAGTTGGAATCCATCATCACGGCGCCAATGACGGTTTCAAAGGTGTTGGCAAGCACGGAGGCGGTGGTGCGGCCGCCGCTCTTCTCCAACTGGGGGCTCATGGCCAGCTGGTTTCCCCAGCCGAGCTTGGCGCACAAGCCGGCAAGGTGCTGGCGGCTCACCACGGCGGAACGCATCTGGGTGAGCTGGCCCTCGTCCGCCTTCGGGAAACGGGTGAAAAGCTCTCGGCTCACCACCAGCTCCAGCACGGCATCTCCCAGATACTCCAGACGCTCATATGCAATGTTGGTGCTGCGCTTCTGGTCCACACTGGGGTGGGTGAGCGCCTGCTCCAGCCAAGCGGCATCCGTGAAGGTGTATCCCAGGGTCTTTTCCAACTCTTCCCTCTGCATGGCTTCAGTCTACCACAACCCGCCCCCCGCGGCGAGTTTTTTTGCCAGTCCCGCGTATGCGCTTGACATGTGGCGGTGTGGATGCCAGAATGCGTGGCAAATGAACAAGGTATTCCTTTCATACGCCATGGCGGGCCTGCTGTTTGCAGGGCCCGTGTTCTCCCAGGATGCAACACCGGCTGCCGATGCTCCCGCCGCGGATACCGCGAAGCCCAAGCTCTCCCCGGAGGAACTCAAGGCAGAACGCCTCAAGAAGAAGTCGGAATCCATCAAAATCAAGTGGTACACCGATGAATCGAAGGCCTTCAAGGATGCCAAGAAGTACAAGCTGCCCGTGTGGGTGCTCTTCTCCAACCCCGCCACCTGCCACGTTTGCCAAGAGCTGGACAAAAACATCATCAATTCCCGCGAGCTCAAGCGCGCCAAGGGTGTTTGCATTGGCTTCCGCTCCACTTCCCCCCTGCCGAAGTACGGCTGCAACCAGGGTATGCCCACGGGTGCGCTGGTGACGCCGGAAGGCAAAAAAATCTGCAATCTCAGCTACAACCCCTCCCTGACCCCGGAGAACTACCTGGAGAAGATGAAGGAGGCCCGCGACAAGGTGCAGAGCGGCGAGGCCGACAAGTAAATTCCCCCCGGCATACCATGACCAGACGATTCCTTGCACCCCTGCTCCTTGCAGCAGCCCTGGTGCCTGCTGCCACCGCGCAGGATGCACCCGCTGCCAAGCCGGCCGCTCCCGCCGCCGCATCTGTGGAGGACTTGCAGCCGGAGGTGAAATCATATGTGCTGCTGGTGACGGCAGCCATCATGGAAAAGACCGCGCAGCTCCACGAGCAGGGCGCGGAAAACGACATCAAGAAGATGCTCTCCGAAGTCTCACAGGCCAGCATGGCGGTTCCCACGGACAAGTTGCCGGAGACCCACCGTGCCTACCTGGCGGAGCGCCACGCCGTGTTGCGCACCGTCGTTCAGGAAGTACAGGCCTTGGAAAAGCCCACGGATGAGGCTTCCGCAGCCGTGGTGACCGCCCACCAGGCGGATTTCAAGGCAGTGGACGACAAGTACCCGGATTGCGCCGCCGTGCTCAACGAGAAAACGCTCAACAAGACCGCGCACGAGCTTATGCTCAACCGCAAGATAGGAGCACAGGCCATTGCCTATATGATGGCCCACCCGGATATCACCGCCAAGGGCCAGAAGGCCACCATGATTGCCTACTACAGGGAGGCGGCGCGCCTGTTGCGCGAAGCCGCCGGTGCCATGTAGGCAGCCCGCGTTCCACCACCCCGAAACGGCGTGCTCCCCACCTGGTGCGCGCCGTTGCGTTTTTTCCGCGCCGCATCAACGTTTCGGGTTGACTCGCGCGCGCATGTGCGGTATCATCCCCGCGCTATGACAGATTTGCCCAAGGCGTACGAACCGACACAGGTTGAGGATAAGTGGCAGGCCCGCTGGATGAGCGAGGGCTGCTTCCATGCAGACCCCCACTCCGCCAAGCCCGCCTACAGCATTGTCATCCCCCCGCCGAACGTGACGGGCGTGCTCCACATGGGACACGTGCTCAACAACACCATCCAGGATATCCTGGCCCGCCGCGCGCGCCAGGAGGGCAAAGAAGTGCTCTGGCTGCCCGGCACGGACCACGCCGGCATTGCCAGCCAGGCCCGCGTGGAGAAGGAGCTCGCCAAGGAGAACCCGCCCCGCACCCGCTACGATGTGGGCCGCGAGGATTTCGTGAAGATGGTCTGGGAGTGGAAGCAGAAGCACGGCGGCATCATCATCAAGCAGCTCAAGAAGCTCGGCTGCTCCTGCGACTGGGACCGCGAGCGCTTCACCATGGACGACGTGTTCGCCCCGGAAGTGGCGCGCGCCTTCACGGAACTCTTCAAGCAGGGCCTCATCTACCGCGGCCGCCGCATGGTCAACTGGGACCCCGTGCTGCTCACCGCCCTTTCCGACGAGGAGGTCATCATGACCCCCACCCACAGCAAGCTCTACACCATCCGCTACAAGCTGGCGGACGGCTCCGGCCAGCTGCTGGTCTCCACCACGCGCCCGGAAACCATCATGGCAGACGTGGCAGTGGCCGTGAACCCCAAGGACCCCCGCTTCTCCCACCTTATCGGCAAAACCGTCATCCGCCCGCTCGTGGAGAGGGAAATCCCCATCATCGCGGACGAGCACGTGGAGATTGAATTCGGCACGGGCGCGCTCAAAATCACCCCGGCGCACGACCGCACCGACTTCGAGGTGGGCATGAAGAACAACCTGGAAATCATCGACGTGCTCACGCCGGACGCCCACATCAACTGCCCGGAATGCCCGGAGCTGCACGGACTGGACCGCGAGGTGGCACGCACGAAATCCATTGAGCTCATCAAGGCCAAGGGCCTACTGGAAAAGGTGGAGGACTACGATAACAACGTGGGCGTGAGCCAGCGCTCGGATGTGCCCATCGAGCCGCGCCTGAGCATGCAGTGGTTCCTGAAATACCCCTGCGTGGACGAGGCTGCCGCCGCCGTTGCCAACGGCGACATCACCTTCCGCCCCGCACGCTGGGCCAAGACCTACGCCCACTGGCTGGAGGGAATCCAGGACTGGTGCATCAGCCGCCAGCTCTGGTGGGGCCACCGCATCCCCGTGTGGTACCGCAAGGACAAGGCGCAGCAGCTCCAGGAAGCCACCAAGCTGGACAACGAGGACGCCGCCGCAGGAGACATCTACGTGGGCGTGGAGCCCCCCGCCGACCCGGAGAACTGGGTGCAGGACGAGGACGCGCTGGACACCTGGTTCAGCAGCTGGCTGTGGCCCTTCGCCACCATGGACAAGGATTGCCTGGCCAAGTTCTACCCCACCACGGACCTGGTGACCGGGCCGGACATCATCTTCTTCTGGGTGGCACGCATGATTATGGCGGGCTACCGCTTTGCGGGCGGCAAGCCTTTCTCCAACGTGTTCTTCACCTCCATCGTGCGCGACCTGCTGGGCCGAAAGATGAGCAAGAGCCTCGGCAACAGCCCGGACCCGCTGGACCTCATCGCCAAGTACGGCGCGGACGGCCTGCGCTTCGGCCTGATGCGCATCGCCCCCACCGGCACGGATGTCAAGTTTGACGAGAAGCAGATCGAGGAGGGCAAGAACTTTGCCAACAAGCTGTACAACGCCGCGCGCTTCCGCATGATGCAGGGTGAGGCCACCACCGATCCCGCCCCCGTCTTCACGCCGGTGCACATCGATATCCTCTCCAAGCTCAAGAAGCTGCACGCAGACGTGGCGGAAGCCCTTTCCAAGTACGAGTTCAACACCTACACCCAGGCCCTGTACTCCTTCTTCTGGAACGAGTACTGCTCCCTGTTCCTGGAGGCCGTGAAGAACGACCTGCGCGAGGGCGAGCCTGCCGTGAAGAACGCCACCCTGTTCACCATGGACACCGTGCTGCGCCACTACCTGGCACTGCTCGCG
>JAZUGI010000147.1:0-18062 GCA_045641125.1 Akkermansia sp. | reverse complement strand
ATCATAGCCGCGGCCAAGCCCAGCATCGCGTATGCGCGTGATGGCGTGCGCTTCTTTGAGGAGCGCTTGCGCCCGCTCGGCAAGGTGGAGCTGCGCTATGTGAAGGACGGCTCTGCGGAAGAGGTGTCGGCCCGCCTGCTGGAAGCCTCTCAGGGCTGCCTGCGCATTGCCATGGACGAGCGGGGCGAGAACTGGACCACGCGCGAGTTTGAGAAAAAGGTGCGCGCATGGCAGTTGCGTGCCGTGAAACATGTGGCCTTTCTCATCGGCGCGGCAGACGGCCACACGCAGGCCCTGCGGGATGCCTGCGACCACGTGCTCTCCCTGGGCCGCCACACCATGCAGCACGAGCTGGCGCTCGTGGTGCTGCTGGAGCAGGTCTACCGCATCCACACCCTTCTGGCGGGCAGCCCGTACCACCGAGACTAATCAACTTATCACCATGTCCGTTTCCTCAGTATTCAAAACATGTATGCTCCCCCTCTGCGCCGTAGCCGCGGCAGACGAGCTGATGCCGCCGCCCTATGTCTGCCAGCGCGCAACGGAGCCCATCACTATCGACGGCAAGGCGGACGAGCCCGCGTGGCAGAAGGCGCGTCCGCTTTCTGCGCTGCGTGACATCGAGGGCCCCGCCGTGCAGGATGGCACAAGCATCCGCATGCTTTGGGACGACCGCTACCTGTACATTCACGCCCACATGCCGGAGCAGAACCTCTGGGCCACGCAGAAGGAGCACGACAGCATCATCTTCCACGATCCCGACTTCGAGGTCTTCATCGATCCGCTCTGCGAGAACAACCATTACATCGAGCTGGAAATCAACCAGCTCGGCACCGTGTGGGAGCTCCTCATTGCGCGCACCTACCGCCACGCCAACCCCGTCATCCTGCATGATTGGGACATGCCCGGGCTGAAGCTCGCCGTGCACCTGAGCGGCACGCTCAACAACCCGCACGATACAGACAGCGGCTGGAGCGTGGAGCTGGCTATCCCGTGGCGCAGCATCACCTCCCACGGCGCCCTGCCGCGCACGGACGAGCCGCCGCAGCCCGGAACCGCCATGCGCTTCAATTTCTCGCGCGTGAACTGGCAGGTGCAGAAGGATGCAAGCTCCCCCACCGGGTACGCCAAGTGCAAGGGGGCGGATGGCAAGCCGTTGCCGGAGAGCAACCACGTGTGGGCCCCCACCGGCGTGGTGAATATCCACAAGCCCGAGCACTGGGGGCGCGTGGTCTTCTCCGCACAGCCGGCGGGTACTTGGGAATCTGTTCAGCCCGATCCGGAGGACGATGCCCGCTTGGCGCTATACGCATACGCGGAAGCGCAGGAGAGCCACCGTGCGGAACACGGCGCGTACAACACCGCCCATGTGGCGCCGCAAGGCCTGCAGGCGGTGGTGCAGCCGCATTTCTTCTCCGTGTCCGCCACCTGCGCACGCACGGGGCGTGAGCTGCGCCTGAATTCGGACGGCTCCTACAGCGCGCAGCAGGTGGCGGAACCCATGCCGGAAATTTTCCTCTGGGTGCACGGGGACCACACGGAAGACACCGCCGCGTGGAATGAAAAGTTTGCAAGCTACCGCACCGCCGGCGTGGATACCGTTATCATCGGCGGTTCCCCGGAGCAGGTGGCCGCGCTCGCCCCGCTCGCGCAGCGCGCGGGGTTGCACGCCATTGCCTGGGTGTGGGCCCTCAACCGTCCGCAGGATGCAGACACCCTTCAGGCCCACCCGGAATGCTACGCCGTGAGCCGAGACGGCAAGTCGTGCGCCGTGGAGAAGGACCGCCCGTACGTGGGCTACTACCAGTTCCTCTGCCCCAACAACCCCGCCGTGCGGGAGCACCTGCTTTCCGTGGTGGACAGTTTCGCCACCATTCCCGGCGTGGATGGCATTCAGCTGGACTACATGCGCCTGCCGGATGTCATCCTGCCGCGCGGGCTGTGGGAGAAGTACGGGCTCATCATGGACCATGAGATGGCCCCGTACGACTTCTGCTACTGCGATACCTGCCGCCGCCTGTTCCGCGAACGGTACGGGCGGGATGTGCAGGCGGATGCGGAGCACGATGCCGAGTGGCGGGAGTTCCGCCTGCAGAGCGTGGCGGATATGGCAGCCGCCCTGTGTGGGCGCGCGCGTTCGCACGGTAAGGGCGCAGCGTGCGCCGTGTTCCCCACGCCGCAGCTGGCCTCTCAGCTGGTGCGCCAGGACTGGAGCCGCTTCCCGCTGGACCTTGCGCTGCCCATGGATTACTTCTCCTTCTACAGGGAACCCGCATCTTGGGTGAACGACATGGCCGCCGCTGCCGTGCAGCAAACGCAGGGGCGCTTCCCCATTGCACCCGGGCTCCATCTGCCGGACTACGATGTGCAGAGCCTGCCCAAGGCGTTGCAGGAGCTGCGCGCCCTTCGCGTGCCGGGCATCTCCCTTTTCAGCAGCGAGGAATTTTCCCCGGCGCTACGGAAGGCCCTGCATGACTGGAAGCACGGCAAGTGAGACGTGAAAAGGCCCATCCGGGGGTATAACCGGACGGGCCTTGCTGATTGTGTGTTTGAAATGGTTTGTCACTTCTTTTTGTAGCCGCACTTGGGGCAGGCGCCGTTCTCGTCCAGCGCAATGCCGCAGAGCGGGCAGCGCTCGCGCGTGCCTTCCGGCTTGAACTCCTGGGAGGCGGCGTTTACGCCGCTGGTGAAGGTGATCTTGGCGATGTTGAGCTTGTCCTTCAGCAGCCCGTACACCATCTTGATCATGCCTTCCACGGTCATGGTCTCCTTGGTCACCACCAGGCGGCAATCCGGGTAGGCTTTGCAAAGCTCCGTCTCGAACGCTGCGCCCTTCATCACATTCGTGCGGTGGCCGTTCTTGATGCCCTGCTGCTCATACACGCCCAGGATGGCGGGCAGCAGCGGGTCGTCCTCGCGCAGAATCAGGGCGTGGTCGAAGTTCTTGAGCACCTCCCATGCCGTTTTCTGAATCTCGTTGCAGGGGAACACCATGTTCACCCCGGGTTCAATGCTGTCTTCCACTTCAATGGTCAGAACGCCCGTGTGCCCGTGCAGGTACTGGGCCTCACCCTGGAATCGGTAGAATCGGTGTGCGTACTGGATGTCGAATGTCGTTATGCTTCTCATTTTTGTTGTTCTTTCTTTCTTTGGGAGCGCTCGCCGAGCGCCGTCGAGCGGAAATTACACCATCCTTCATTTTGTGTCAAGACAAAATTAGAAAAATTCCAAAAGATGGACGCGCAGGGCACGAAAAAGCCCCATCCGGCGCTACACCGGAGGGGCTTTGAAAATCCCTTGAATACTAAGGCGGGGAGGGGAATCAATAATCAGATTCCATGTCGGCATCCTCCTCCGGCTGCATGTTGCGGGTGGGGCGGTTCCTGCGGCCGGGGTACATGCCGGAATCCTCCTCTTCCTCCTCATCCATATCCTGCTCCGGCATATTCCTGTCACCGGGATACCCCCTGCGGTTGGGGTTCATGTCGCCACGCTGGGGCATGCCGCGCTGGGGACCCATGCGGCCTGCGGGGTTCATGGCATCCTCCTCTTCCTCCTCGTCGGGTTCCTCTTCCGGGGCGGGTTGTCCTGCGGCCAGGGCTTCCACGAGCTTCTTGGAGTATTCCAGTTCCTTGGTGACGGCCTTCTCCGGCTTCTCCAAGAGCTTTTCAGAGTACTCCTTGAGGCGCGCGGCGTAGTCCTTGGCGGGCTTGGTGCTCATGTAGGGCAGGGGAATCATGGGCTTCTTCTCCGGCGTGTAGAGATAGCCGTACGGTTTGGCGCGGCACTGGAATTCCGGCAGCGGGGTGTTGGAGATGTAGCCGATGTAGGCCCCCTTGGCGTTCTTGACGGGACCGCTGTTGATGACTTCCTTTTCAAAGGCCTGGCAGATGGCGCAGGTGGGCGGGTCGGAGTACACGCACCACACGGGCAGGTTGTGCTTCTTGGCCTCGGCGAAGGCCTTGGCCTCGTCGCGGAACCACTTGGGCTTCACCTTGGAGCGGGCCTTTTTCTCCTTTTGGAATTGATCCATGGCGGCCTGTGCGTCCTTCAGGCGCTTGCGCGCGGCTGTCAGTTCCGGGTTGGCGGCGGCTTCCGCCACTTCTTCCGTGGCGGCCTTCTTCTTCTTCTTGCCACCATCCGCCGCCATGCAGGGCGATATGGTGAGCGCCATGCAGCCGAGGATGATGTAGGTGATGTTTTTCCAGTTCATGGTGCTATTATGAACCCGCGCGCCGAAAAGTCAACCCAACGATGACGGGAATTGCAAATTGTTGATTTTCGACACCGGTTTGCGTTCCCTTAAGAGTGAATTGGCTTGCCTTTTGGGCGGCGGATGATAGTTTTATAGCAATGAAAAGGACGTACTTGGCGAAATGGGCGTGGGTGTGCGTGGCCGCATGCCTGGGCGGGGCTTTGGCTGCCGAACAGCAGCAGGGCGGCTCCTCCAAGAACCGCCAGAAAATCAGCAAGGAGGAGGATAAGGTGGACAGCCGTTTCCAGAACGACCGCACGGCCGCCGAGCGCGGCCAGTACGTGGAGGCTCCGGATACCGGAAGCGAGGACATCTCCAGCGATACCTACAAAATTTTCCAAGCCGTCGTGAAGCACGATGCCGATGCGCTTTCCGACTTGTTCGAGGATGAGGAGAACGAGACCGCTTCCACTCAGGATGCCACTGCGCGGGAGGAAGCCGCGCAGTCGGAGGAGGGGAGCTCCAAGAAACGCAGCATCAACCCGGACACCTGTTTCGGCAACCTGACGAAGGAGGCGCAGGATTCCCTCAACCTGGACCCGCGGGAGTTCCTGGTGCGCGCGCACATCGGCAAGCTGGGCAGCCTGACACCGCTGGCGCTCGCCGCCTACTACGGAGACGAAAAGATGGTGGACATCCTGCTGGACAAGGGCAAGGCCGCCGCCGGCAAGACCGTGCTGGAGAAACAGACCCCGCTCATGCTTGCCGCCTTCGGCCACAACAAGAAAGTGGTTGAGCGCCTGCTCAAGGCCGACGACGCTGATGCGGAGGACCGCGTGACGGAGCAGGATGCCTACGGCATGACCGTGATGCACTATGCCATCATTGCCCGTGACCGCGACATCCTCAATCTCCTGGTGGGCAGCCTGCCGCCCCATTTGGGCGGCGACAAGAGCGACGCCCCCGTGAACACCGCCAACATGATGGGCTACACCCCGCTGCACTACGCCGCCCAGCTTGGCGACGAGGTCATGTTCAACCAGCTGCTGGACAAGGGGGCGGACTACACCCTCGAGGCGAAGGACGGGGAGACCGCGCTCATGGCCATGTGTGCATGCGGGCACACCCGTTTGGTCAAGGATTTCCTGCTGCGCCTGCACCGCGACTACAAGCGGATGGAGGTGCTCAACGCCCAGGACAAGCGCGGTAACACCGCCGTGCTCCATGCCATCCGCAACAACCGGGAGGACGTGGCAAAGGCGCTCATCCTGGAGGGCGCGGACCTGCGGCTCAAGAACGAGGCGGACCAGACCGCGCTCATGTTTGCCGCAGCCGTGGGCAACACGGAACTCATCCTGGAGTGCGTGAAGGTGGGCATCAACGCCAACGAGGAGGATGACCGCGGCCGCACCGCCCTCATCCTCGCCTCCATTGGCGGCCACACCAAGGCCATCATCGAGCTCGCCCACGTGAATGCAGACGCCAACCACTACGATGAGAACGGCCTCACCGCCTACCTCTACGCCAAGAATATGAACAACGCGGCGGTCATGTCCACTCTTGCCGGCATAGGCGCGGACCCCGAGGCCGAGCGCGGCGAGATGCAGCCGGAACGCGGCTGGGGTGGCGCCAATCCTGCGCTCATGGATGCCATTGAAAAGCTCAAGGTGGGCCGCGTGCGCACCCTGCTGCGCTCCAAGCGCGATGCTCAGGATGCCGATTTTGCGGGCAACACGCCGCTCATGGTGCTGTGTTCCCCGCTGGACCCGGAGAACCGCAAGGACGTGGAGGACAAACCGCACAAGATGGCCCAGATCCTGGATATGCTACTGCAGAAGGGCGCGGATCCCAATGCGGTGAACGCCAACGGCCAGACCGCGCTCATGCGCGCTGCCGCAGACCTGGCCAAGAACGACCTCTCCAGCGGTATGGTGTATGAAATCATGAAGAAGGGTGCATACCTGAACGACCGCCACGGTTTCACCCATGCCAACGCCCTCTGCTACTGCGGGTACGAGTCCATGGATGCCAAGGACAAGCAGGAGGAGCGCTGGGGCTGGCGTCTCCTTGCCGCCGGCGCCCGCGTGCGGGATATCCAGACCACCGGTATTGATGCCCTCTACGCTTCCTGTGATTCCGATTCCCGCAAGAAGCAGAAGGACGAGGAGGCCAAGAAAAAGCAGCAGGAGGAACAGGAGGAGGAGAACTCCACCCCGGGCCAGCTCATGAAGGAGGGCCAGAAGCTGGTGGATTCCACCGTGAACGGCATGACCGGCATGTTGCCCTCGGATGCCTCGCAGGATGGTGCCGATGGCGGGCAGGATGACGCGCAGGACGGTGCACAGAACAGCGCACAGGGCAGTGCACAAGAGGGTGGGGAAAAGAAAGACTCGAATCGTTCCGCTCAGACGAACCAGATTGCCCAAGACGGCCAATCCGCCCAAAATGCGGAGAAGAACGACAACAAGGAGAGCGAGGACCTGCAGGATTACGTGTTCCCCGGCATGTGCCGCCTACTGGGTGCAGACCCCCGCCAGAAGGTGGAGAAGGCGGGTTCTCCCAACTGCACGGATGCCCTGCGCAACCGCATTGCCGTGAACTCCATGCGCTGGTTTGTGCGCATCTTCTCCTACCGCCCGCCCAATTCCGCCCAGGAGAACATGACCGGCGGCCTGCCGGACAACGGCAACCGCGCCAACAGGGGCGGTAACAGGGGAAACCGCGGCGGGGCCAACAGGGGTGGCAACCGCGGTGGTAACGGAGGCAACCGCGGGGGCAATGGTGGCAACCGTGGCGGAAACGGCGGCGGCAACGGCGGCCGCGCAAGACGGTAATGCCCGCAAATGCGGCTTGATTTCCCGCGTGCGCGCTGGTATAATGCGCGCGCAGGTATGGAGCAGTTGGATGAATACCAGAAGAGCCGCAGGGCCGCCGCAGAACGTCGGCGTTCATCGAACACGGACAAGATGGCGCGCAAGAGTGCACGGCGGCGCAAGGGTTGCTGCCTGTGGCGCTTTTTGCTTGTCTGCCTCATTCTCGGCATCATAGGTGCCGGCGTGGGCTGGCTCGCCTTTGATGTGGTGACCGCCAAGTACAGCAAGTACGCGGACGAGTTCAACCTGGAGGATATCAACAACCTGGACCACCCCTGTATCATCTACGACCGCAACGGGGAGGAGATTGGCCGTATCTACGATGAGAACCGCAGCTATGTGACCATCGACAAGATTTCCAAGTCCATGATTGATGCCCTGATTGCCCAGGAGGACAAGACCTTCTGGACTCACCACGGGTACGACCTCATGGGCATTGCGCGAGCGGCCGTGGAGACTGCGCGCAACAGGGGTGAAGCCAACCAGGGCGCCTCCACCATCACCCAGCAGCTGGCGCGCAACGCGTACGACCTGGAGGCCCGTGTGGCCGCCATGGGCGGCAGCCGCTACGAACGCAAGATTGTGGAAATCTTCCTGGCCCGCCGCATTGAGGACAAGTACGACAAGAATCAGATTCTGGAGTTCTACTTCAACCGCGTGTATTTTGGCCGCGGGTACTACGGCATCCGCTCCGCCGCGCTGGGCTACTACGGCAAGGAGCCGGCCGACCTCACCGTGCGCGAGGCCGCCAGTATCGCTGCCCTCATCAAGAACCCGGAAAACTACAACCCCATCCGCAACCCCAAGCTCAACCAAAAGTGGCGCAACGACGTGCTGGACCGCATGGTGCGCGCCGGGTACATCACGAACGAGGAGGCGGACCGCGTGAAGCCACAGCCGCTCGGCCTCAACCCCAAGCCCCTGCGCCGCAATGTCTCCCACCTTCACTCCATCATCCAGCAGAAGGCTATCGACATCTTCCGCGACCCCGTGCGCGGCGAGGAAATCCTCAAATCCCGCGGCATCAAGATTTACACCACCATCGACCGCCGCATGCAGGAGGCCGCAGAGAAGGCTGTTGCAGACCAGCTTGCCGCCATTGAGAAGCATGAGGGGTACAATCACGTCACCTTCTCCCAGACGGAGGATCCCCGCTTCAAGCAGCACCGCTACATTGACGCCGCCGTGTACGCCGTGGACAATGTGACCGGCGGCACCCTCGCCTATGTGGGCGGCCGCAGTTTCGACCGCGACAACTTCGACATCATCGATGCCGGGCGGCGCCCGCTCGGCACGGCCATGCTGCCTTTCCTCTACCTCTGCGCGTTTGAGAACGGCTACACGCCGTGCTCCCGCCTGGTGGACGATGCCATGGACAACCGCCTGGCGGGCATCGGCGGCTCGGAGGGTGTGCTGGGCGAGTGGGGCATGGAGGTGTCCAAGGGCCGCTACCTGGATTCCGTGACCACGCGCCAGGCACTGGAGTGGTCCAAGATTGCCGCATCCGCCCGCCTGGGCATTGCGCTGGGGTCCGACCCGGAGCGCGGAGCCAAGTGCTTCGCGGATACGCTGGAGCAAGTGGGTATCACGGCCCCTCCCCGCATTGCGGACAGCACGGAGGCCAAGCCCCAGTTCTACCCGCGCGCCTTCCTCGGCGCGGAACCTGCCTCGCTCAAGGAGGTCACACTCGCCTACACCGTCTTCCCGAATGCGGGCCGCCGCCCCATCGCCCCCTACGTTGTCTCCAAGATTACGGACAGCAGCGGCAAGATTCTCTGGGAGGACCCGCTGGCGGTTTCCCACCGCATGCACAGCGCGTGCTCGCCCTGCAACGCGTACCGCCTGCATTCCATCATGCGTGAATCCATGGAGAAGGGTTCCGCCCAGCGCGTGCGCCCCTACCTGCCGGAGAACTTCAACGGCGCCATCAAGACCGGCACCAACTACGATTTCTCCGACAACGCCCTCTTCGCCTACACCTCGTCCTTCACTTGCGGTATCTGGGTGGGCTACCTGAACGACCACCAGGCCATCTACCCGGAAGCCTTCTCGTCGGACACCTGCGGGCCCATCCTGGGGCGCGTGCTGGCCGCCTCTGCCGCGAGCGGCATGGCGGACGAGCCCGTCCGCATGCCGGAGGACACCGAGGAGGTGGAAATCTGCCGCATGTCCGGTCAGCTGGCCACCAATTTCTGCTTTGAATCCGTGATGCAGGACGGCAAGGCCACCTATGTGCGCCCCACCTACCAGGAGTACTTCCCCAAGGGAGACATGACCCTGGGCGTGTGCCCGGTACACGGAGACGGCAGCCCCTCTCTTGCGGATTTCCTGGATATGAGCGTGGGGCAGGTGAACTCCACCCGCGTGCTGCCGGTGCTGCCCGTGCTGCCCAAGGGTGCCGTGCTCAGCGGCAAGGACCCCTACAACAGCGATGTTGAGCTCAAGCCCAAGTACGCGAGCGCAAACGACCTGCCGGACACCGATGCCGCCGCCGAGGAGGTGGAGGAAGTGGAGGATGCCGATGGCGATGCCTCTGCCGCGCCCAAGGTGGACACCACCATTGAGCTTCCCGCACCGCGCTCCCTGCGCAACCTTCCCCTTGTTCCCCTTGAAATCTAGTTCAGCCCAATCATCATGACCTCCACCACCAAATACTCGCAGGCTGCCGCCACCCAGAACAAGGCCTTCCGCATCAACATGGATGACAAGGTTTACGGCTCCTTCGCGGAAATCGGAGCCGGCCAGGAAACCGCAAACTGGTTCTTCCGCGCTTCCGGGGCCGCAGGAACCGTGGCCAAGACCATCTCTGCCTACGACATGACCGTGAGCGACACCCTCTACGGCCCCGTCAACCGCTATGTTTCCGAGGCGCGCCTGCACCAGATGCTCGACTACGAGTACAAGCAGCTGGAAAACCGCCTGGGCGAGAAGCGCGGCAAGGACACCTGCTTCTTTGCCTACGCCAACACCTGCAAGTGCAAGGCGTACCGCGACAACGGCGACTGGTCCGCGTGGATTGGCGTGCGCTTCCAGCTGAAGCCGGGCGCGGAGCCGAGCGATTTTGTGATGCATGTGCGCCTGCTGGTGCCGGACCACGATGTGCAGATGCGCGTGCTGGGCATCCTGGGTGTCAACCTGCTGCATTCCCTCTTCTACAGCCGCGAGCACATGGACCGCTTTGTGGAGGGCATCAGCGACAACCTGGACCGCGCGTTCTACGAGATCGACTTCATGCGCTTCTCCGGGAACGGCTTTGCCATGTTCGACAACCGCATCCTTGCGCTGCAGCTGGTGCGCAGCGGCCTGGCGGAAGCCACCATCCTCTGCCCTGACGGCTCCGTGGCACAGCCTGCGGATTTGCTCTACAAGCGCCCCATCGTGCTGATGCGCGGCAGTTTCACGCCCATCTGCAACATCCACATGGAGATGATGGAGAGCGTGCACAAGAAGTTCCTGGAGACCCTGCCGAAGGAGCAGCACGGCCGCGTGGTGGACATTTGCGAAATCTCCCTCTCCAACCTGCTGCGCGGGGAGGATGTGGACCTGGTGGCTTTCCTGGACCGCGCGGACGCCCTGGCCGCGCTCGGCAAGACCGTGATGGTCACCAACATCACCCACTTCCATCGCCTTTCCACCATGCTCAAGCAGTACACCAAGGAGCCCGTGGCCATTGCCCTCTCCATCGGCCTGCTCAACGAGCTTTTCAAGGACAAGTGGGCGGATACCCCCGGCGGTATCCTGGCCAGCATGGGCCACATCTTCGTGAACAACACCAAGTTCTACGTGACGCCGTGGGTCAACCGCTCCACCGGGGAATTCGTGACCGCCGGCTCCTACCACGCGCCGGAGAAGTACCACTACCTCTACCGCCACCTGCAGGCGGACGGCGATATCATTGAGGTGCCGTACTTCAACCAGAAGCTGCTTTTCAAGACGCCGCGCGATATTGTGCGCATGATTCAGGACGGCAACGAGGAGTGGCGGGAATACGTGCCCGAGGCCGCCTACCGCATGGCCGAGCAACTGAAGGAGACCCTGGCGGATGCGTGATTGCCGTACAGATTTCCCCATGTTCACCGCTGCGGCGCAGAGCCCCGCGCCGGTGTACCTGGACAATGCCGCCACCACCCAGAAGCCGCAGGCGGTGCTGGATGCCCTGCACGCATACTACACCGCGCAAAATGCCAATATCCACCGCGGTACGCACCGCCTGAGCCGCTTGGCCACCGACCTGCACGAGCAGGCGCGCGCGGATGCCGCCGCCTTTCTGGGTGCATCCTCCGCAGAGGAGGTGGTGTTCACCTCCGGCTGCACGGCGGGCATCAACCTGGTGGCCATGGTGCTCGGCTTCGCGGATATGCTGGGGGAGGGGGATGAAATCATCGTCACCACGGATTCGCACCACTCCAACATTGTGCCGTGGCAGATGCTCTGCGGGCGCACGGGAGCCGTGCTGCGCGCGGTGCCGCTCACGGCGGAGCTCACGTTCGACACCGCCGCCTACACCGCGCTGCTTTCCCCGCGCACCCGCGTGGTTGCCGTGCCGTACATTTCCAACGCGCTCGGCATGGTGAATCCCGTGCAGGAAATCATTGCCGCCGCCAAGCGCAACCGCGCGGATTGCATCGTGCTGGTGGATGGCGCACAGGCCGCCGGGCATGTGGAGGTGGATGTCTCTGCGCTCGGCTGTGATTTCTTTGCCTTCTCCGGCCACAAGGTGTACGCCCCCACCGGCACGGGCGTGCTGTGGGGCCGCCGCGGGCTGCTGGAGCAGCTTCCGCCCTGGCAGGGCGGCGGCGAGATGATTGACGAGGTTACCTTCGCCAAGACCACCTACAACAAGCTTCCCTTCAAGTACGAGGCCGGCACTCCCAACATTGCCGGCAACATCGCCCTGGCCGCCGCCCTCCGTTATGTGGGGCAGGCCGGCGTGGCGGATATCGCCGCCCATGAGCGCGCGCTCACCGAGCGCCTGTACGACGGGCTCTCCGCCTTGGACGGCGTGCGCCTGCTCGGCCCGCGCGGCGGACGCGGCGCGCTGGTGTCCATAGTGGTGGACGGCGTGCACCACTACGACCTGGGCATGCTGCTGGACCAGATGGACGTGGCGGTGCGCACGGGACACCACTGCTGCCAGCCGCTCATGCAGGCGCTGGGCACCACGGGCACGGTCCGCTATTCCGTGGCCATGTACAACAACGATGCGGATGTGGATGCCGCCCTGCAGGCCACCGAACGCGCCCTCCGCATGCTCCGATAATTCACCCATACAAAAATACCACCATGAATGCTGCAGAAAAAGCCCTGGGCACCTTCCGCCAACCCCCGCACAGCTACAACTGCGCGCAGACCATCTGCGCCGCCTTCGGCAGGGAGGACCTGCTGGAGGAAATGGCCGCATGCGGCGGTGGCAAGGCCCCGGATGGCCTGTGCGGCGCGCTGTACGGCGCCACGCGCGTGCTGCCGGAAAAGGCGGAGCAGATTATAGAGGCCTTCCGCGCAGAGAACGGCGCGGTGTGCTGCCGCGACCTCAAGGGCGCGCAGCGCGTGCCTTGCCAGCAGTGCGTGCGCTGCGCCGCCACACTGGTGGAATCCCTGCAATCCTGATTTTTGATTCCTCCCATGTTTGAAGAATTCGTCACCGCCTGGAACAGCATCCCGGATATGGGTGCGTTCATGTACGCCAGCGGCATGGTCATTTTCAATCTTATCCTGATTGAGGGCCTGCTGTCCGTGGACAACGCGCTCGGCATTGCCGCCATGGCGGCGCAGCTGCCCAAGCACCAGCAGAAGCCCGCCCTGCGCTGGGGCCTGGTGGGCGCGTATACCTTCCGCGGTATCGCGCTTGCTCTTGTCGCCTGGCTCATGCACAACATGTGGGTCAAGTGGTTCGGTGCAGTCTATCTCATCTACCTGGCCTGCGAGCACGTGCAGCTGCACCCCAAGGCGGAGGGAGCGGATTCCCACCACATGCGGCAGGGCAAGTCTTTCCTCATGACCATCATGAGCATCGAGCTGATGGACCTCTCCCTCTCGCTGGACAACGTGGTGGCTGCCGTGGGTATGGTGAACAATGTCTCGGAAATCCCGGAGGCCCTGCACATCTGGGTGGTGTGCATCGGCGTGTTCATCGGCATTGCCGCGCTGCGGTTGGTGGCGGGCTGGTGCATCGGCATCATAGAGAAGCACCCCATCCTCAACTACACGGCGTTCCTGCTGGTGGGCTTTGTGGGTGCCGTGCTTTGCGGGGAGCTCGCGCTGGAGCAGTTCGGCATCGAGTTCCACATGGGCATCATCTTCAAGTTCAGCATGATTTGCAGCATTGTGGCGGCCACCCTGCTTTACGAGCGCCTGCCGTGGATGCGCCGCCTGCTGCGCGTGCCTGTACACTGCTTCCGCGCGTGCTGCTCCGCCTTCGTTTTCGTGGTGGAGTCCATCATCATGCCCTGGAAGCGCTTCTCCAAGAAATCTCACTCCTAATTCGCTATGCCTGATTCAAAACTGACCCCGGAGCTCATACGCGCCGCTCTCACCACTGTGAAATATCCCGGCTTCAGCCGCGATATCGTTTCTTTCGGCCTCGTCAAGAACATCGATGTTTCCCCGGAGGGCCACGTGAAGGTTGACCTTGTGGTGGAGAGCCGCAACGGCGATGTCCCCCGCTACATCTACGAAAACGTGATGGGCGTCATCAAGGAGCTCCCAGGCCTCGCCAAACTGGATGTCAACATCGAGCACCACGCCCCGGAGCAGAAGAAGGCCAAGGGACCCAACGATGACCCCGCCGACTGGAAGTCCAGCGTGCCCGGCGTCAAGCACGTCATTGCCGTGGCTTCCGGCAAGGGCGGTGTGGGCAAGAGCACCGTTTCCGCCAACCTGGCCGTGGCCCTCAGCCGCCTCGGCTACCGCACCGGCTTGCTGGACCTGGACATCTACGGCCCCTCCATGGCGCTCATGTTTGGCACCAAGGAGCGCCCCGGATGCACGGAGAAGGAGCAGTTCCTGCCCGTGGAGGCGCACGGCGTGAAGCTGCTTTCCATGGGCCTCATGATTGACGAGGCTTCCCCCGTGGCCGTGCGCGGCCCGCTCGCCACCCGCTATGTCCAGCAGTTCCTGCGGGATGTGGATTGGGGCGGCCTGGACTTCCTCATCCTGGATATGCCTCCGGGAACGGGCGACATCCAGCTCACCATCGTGCAGACCGTGGAGCTGGCCGGCGCAGTCATCGTTACCACCCCGCAGGAGGTCGCCCTCATCGATGCCCGCAAGGCCGTGGGCCTCTTCCAGCGCGTCAACACCCCCATCCTCGGCATCATCGAGAACATGAGCTACTTCGTCTGCCCCAGCGACGGCCTGGTGTACAACATCTTCGGCGAGGGCGGCGGCGAGCGCGAGGCCCAGAAGCTCGGCGTGCCCCTGCTCGGCAAGGTTCCGCTGGATATCGGCACCCGCTCCTGCGGCGACGAAGGCCACCCCGTGGCCCTGGAGGACCCCGGCCAGAACCGTGTGGCCGCCGCCTTCCACGGCATCGGCCAGATGCTCGCCTCCGTTCTGGGCGAATGACGGATTTTCTTCCGACCATTCGGGCGGAATGTTGCTTAAAGGGGGTAGGGAACGATGAAACACCAACCATGCGGATACATATTGGCGTGCGCCTGCGCCTCGCTGCTTGTTACCCAGTGTTCAGGCGGCCAGGGTCCGGCTCCCAAGCGGAGAAGGCAGAACTGCTCAGCCTCATCCTCAAAATAAAGCCCGTGAAGGACGACAATTGAGCTGATATTGATCCCGCATTCACCATAGCTATGCTTTTCACCATGCCGGATGGAGCCGTGCAGCGTGTTCCCTACCCCAGAGTCACCGCGAGGCGCTGTGTCAGCTCAGACGGCTATGCCTTTATGTGCTGCTGCGCCCTCGCCAAGCATGATTGGATTCTGCAGCAGCTGCGGAAGGACGGGAAAAAGTAAGAGGCGGACACTCTCCCACTGAAAAAACTTCTCGTTTCTCGATTTTTTTTCATTATACTGAAAAAAACTTTTTGCAAAACGGCCGGAAACGGCGTAATATCAATTCTATAGGGAATGCCTTATGATAGAGCGACCGACCTACAACTGCTCAAGACGCTCAACAAGTACTACCTCGTGGATTTGGGATTGCGCACGCTGCTTATGGGGCAGGACCGGGAGGACACAGGGCACATGTTGGAGAATCTGGTGTATTTCGAGCTCTTGCGCCGCGGATGGCGCGTCACCATCGGCAAGGTGGAACGCTGGGATGCGGCGGCGCGCAAAACAAAGTCCGTAGAGGTGGATTTCGTTGCCCGCAAGGGTAGGGCCGTTTCCTACTACCAGGTGAGCGAAAGCATCATGACCCCGGCCACGCGCGAGCGCGAGCTTGCCTCCCTGCGCGCTATACGCGACAATCATCCCAAGTTTATCCTCGCGCGTGACCATTCAACCGCGGACTACGGCGGCATTCGCCACATAAACGTGGTGCGCTGGCTCTTGGGTGAAGGATAGGATGCGCCGCCCGGCCAAAAGATGGCTGCCCGGTACCGGCGGCATCTGGTCTGGATTCCCGGCGCCCTATGGCGAAATACGGTGCTCAAAGCTTGCGCGGAACCCCTCCGGGTACATGGGAAACTTTGCCTGCCAACCTGTCACATGTGACTCGTGGATTGAGGGAGACGTCATCCACCCCGCCACCCGGATTCTCTGGTTCGCAAAATTCTTTGCGATACATGCGGGTAAAAGGGGGATATTGGCTTGACTTGGAGGGGAGGGGGGCTTATAGTGTGTGGTAACATGAGCGAAGAACAGATTAAATGCACGCCTTTGTGCGATAAGCACGTGGCTCTGGGTGCCAAAATGGTGCCGTTTGCCGGTTGGAATATGCCTGTGCAGTACACGGGTATCATTGATGAGCACAACGCCGTGCGCAACGACTGCGGCGTGTTCGATATCTCCCACATGGGCCAGTTCCTGGCCTACGGCCCGGGCACCACGGAGTGGCTGAACAGCATGTTCACCAACAACCTTCACAAGCTCACGGACGGCGTGGGCCAGTACTCCATGATGCTCAACGAGCGCGGCGGCGTCATCGACGACCTCATCATCTACCGCATGGGCGAGGACAACTACTTCATTGTGGTGAACGCCTCCATGATTGACGAGGACTACGCCTGGCTCACCGCCCACAAGCCGGAGGGCATCTCCCTCATCAACAAGAGCGCGGATTTCGTGGGCCTGGCCGTGCAGGGCCCCAACTGCGAAAAGGTTTTCGCCGGCATGTGCCCGGGCATTACCCTGCCGGAGCGCAACGGCATCCTCAAGTTCAGCTGCGCCGGTGATGAGCTCTACGTCTGCCGTACCGGCTACACCGGTGAGAACGGCTTCGAGTTCTTCTGCCCCGCCGCGGAGGGTGTGAAGTGGCTGGAGAAGGTGATTGCCTGCGGTGCCAAGCCCTGCGGCCTGGGTGCGCGCGACAGCCTGCGCCTGGAGATGTGCTACTCCCTGAACGGATCCGACCTCTCCCCGGAGAAAACCCCGCTTGAGGCCGGCCTTTCCTGGTGCTGCGACCTCACGAAGGACTTCATCGGCGTGGAGGTGCTGCGCCGGCAGAAGGCGGAAGGCCGCCCCACGGCCCTGGTGGCCATCGAGTACACGGGCAAGGGCGCACCGCCCCGCCACGGCTACGAGGTGCAGCTGCCGGACGGCACGCACCTGGGCGAGCTGTGCAGCGGCGTGCTTTCCCCCACCCTCGGCAAGGGCATTGCCATGGCATACGTGCCCGCCGCCCTCGGCAAGATCGGCACGGAGGTGAACGTCATCGTCCGCAACAAGCCCGTTTCCGCCGTTATCATCAAGAAACCCTTCCTCAAGAAGTAAACCCCAAATCCAAATACAATCATGAGTGCAATCCCCGCAGATTACAAGTATTCCTCCGAGCATGAATGGATCAGCCCCGCCGTGGACGGCGTGGTGACGCTCGGTATCACCGACCACGCCCAGGCCGAGCTGGGTGATGTGGTGTACGTCGACCTCCCCGCCGTGGGCGACATCTTCAACAAGGACGACAGCATTGCCGCCGTGGAGTCCGTGAAGGCCGCCTCCGATGTGTACACCCCCGTTTCCGGCGAGGTGGTGGAGGTGAACGAGGTGCTGGACGCCGAGCCTGCCACCGTGAACGCAGACGCCAACGGTGCCGGCTGGATCTGCAAGATCCGCCTGAGCGACCCCTCTGAGCTGGACGACCTGATGGACGCCGCAGCCTACGAGGAATTCTGCAAGTAAACTCCATCTTCATGCGGTCACATACCCCCTGTGGGCGTGTGACCGCATGCTTGTCTTTTCTTAAAATATAACTAACTTATAATCAACGAATTATGAAAAAAATAACGGCCCAGACCGCATTTGTTCCGCGCCACAACGGCTCTGCGGAGGCAGACGTGCAGGCCATGCTGAAGGAAATCGGCTTCTCCTCCCTGGACGAGATGACGGACACCATCGTACCCAAGAACATTCGCCTGGCCCAGCCGCTGAATCTGCCGGAAGCACTCAGCGAGCAGGACGCGCTGGCCAAGCTGCGCGAGGTGCTTTCCGCGAACCGCCCGGTGCACAGCCTCATCGGCCAGGGCTACTACGGCGCGCTCATGCCGGCGGTTATCCAGCGCAACGTGTATGAGAACCCGGGCTGGTACACCGCGTACACGCCCTACCAGCCGGAGATTGCCCAGGGCCGCCTGGAGATGCTGGTGAACTTCCAGACCATGATTTCCGACCTCACCGGCCTGCCGGTGGCCAACGCCTCCATGCTGGACGAGGGCACTGCCGCCGCAGAGGCCGTGCATCTGTGTATCTCCAACAAGGGCAAGAGCGATACCTTCTTTGTGGCTGATACCTGTTTCCCGCAGACCATCGATGTGATGAAGACGCGCTGCGAGACCACGGGCGTGAAGCCCATCGTGGGTGATTGGAAGACCTTTGATCCCGCCAGCG
>JAZUGI010000146.1:0-21235 GCA_045641125.1 Akkermansia sp. | reverse complement strand
CTGCCTCTCCATGTACAACTCCAGCTCTTCTCTGCCCATTGTCAATGCCATACAGGCATTGTAGTGTCCGATTTCTGTCCTGCAACTTTTTCGCCCCCTCCAAATCCGGGCTGTCCGGTGTCCGATTTTTGTCCCAACGCGGCGAGCGCAGTTGCGGATTTGGAGCTTGACGCCCCGCGCCGCAGTGTGCTAGGATGTCCCTTCACCAAAGGGGCTATGTTCATCAACAGGGAAATATCTTGGCTGGAGTTCAACCAGCGTGTGCTCAACCAGGCGCGGAGGCAGGATTTGCCGCTGCTGGAGCGCATCAAGTTCCTTTCCATCACCGCCAGCAACCTGGATGAATTCTTCCAGGTTCGCGTGGGCGGGCTCATGCTGCTGCAAAGGGCCGGCAAGAACCGGCCGGAGCTCACGGGGCTCACCCCCACGGATGAACTGGAGCGCATCCGCGTGCGCGCCAACGCCATGGTGGCGGAGCAGTACGAGCTGCTCACCGCAGAGCTGCTGCCGCTCATGGAGCAAGCGGGGCTGCAACCGCTCCACCTGGACGACCTGGACGAGATTCAGCTGGGCGACCTGGAAAAATATTTCACCTCCGGGGTGGCACCTCTGCTCTCGCCGCTGGCCATGGAGGTGGAGATGCCGCCCGTGCTGCCCAACCTGAGCCTGGTGCTGGCCGTGGAGCTGCGCACGAGCGGGGAGCCGGGCAGCCGCATGGTGGCCGTCACCCTGCCGGAAACCCTGCCCCGCCGCGTACATACCGCCACGCTGGACAAACAGGGATATGTGATGCTGGAGGAGCTGGCCGCGCGCTTCATTTCCCTCCTGCTGCCCGGGGAGGAGGTGCTGGGTTGCACCCCCTTCCGCGTGACCCGCAACGGAGACATTGCCGTGGCGGAGGAGGAGGGCGGCGACTTCTCCCGCGAGATGGAGGAAGTGCTGGTGGCGCGCAAGTTCTCCGACTGCGTGCGCCTGGAGGTGCCGGAAAGCGCACCGGAGCCCCTGGTGGCGCGCCTGCAGGCACTGGTGGGGGCGGATGCCCTCTCCACCTACCGCGTGCCGGGGTTGCTGCGCCTGGTGGATTTCGGCCGCATGGCCTTCGAGCCCGGCAACGACCAGCACAAGGTGGAATCCTGGACCCCCTCCTGGCCAGCCAGCGTGGATCCCGCCCTCTCCATGTTCGACAACATCGCCCAGGGGGACATCCTCATCCACAACCCGTACGAGAGCTACGAGCCTGTGGTGCGGCTGGTGGAGGAAGCCGCCGCAGACCCGGATGTCATTGCCATCAAGCAAATCCTCTACCGCACGTCCCCCAACTCCCGCTTCATCTCCGCGCTCTGCCGCGCGGCGGAATCCGGCAAGCAGGTCACCGTGCTGGTGGAGCTCAAGGCACGTTTCGACGAGCGCCTGAACCTGGCCCAGGCGGATCGCCTGCAACGCTCCGGCGTGCAGGTGGTGTACGGCGTGAAGGGCTTCAAGACCCACGCCAAAATTGCCATGATTGTGCGGCGTGAGCAGGCCGGCCTGCGCCGCTACTGCCATTTCGGCACCGGGAACTACAACGAGGACACCGCCCGCATCTACAGCGACCTCTCCCTGCTGACCTGCGACGACAAGCTGGGTGCGGATGCGGCGCAGTTGTTCAACTCCATCACGGGGCTCACGCGGCTCATGCAGTTCCGGCGCATCTACCCCTCCCCCGCCATGATGAAGCAGCGCCTGCTGGAGCTCATCGACGGGGAAATCCAGCGCGCCCGTCAGGGTGAGAAGGCGGTTATCCGCGCCAAGATGAATTCCCTGAACGATGTGGAAATCATGGAGGCACTGGAGCGCGCCTCGCAGGCCGGCGTGAAGATACGCCTGAATGTGCGCGGCATCTGCTGCTGGTCCCCCGGCACACTCAAGGGCCGTGCGGCCACCCGTATCATCAGCATTGTGGACCGCTACCTGGAGCACGCCCGCATCTTCTCCTTCCACAACGGCGGCACCCCGCTCGTCTACATTGCCAGTGCAGACTGGATGAGCCGCAACCTGGACCGCCGCGTGGAGCTCATGGTGCCCGTGGAGAACCCGGAGCTGGCCCAGCGCTTGCTGGACATATTGGACGCCTGCTTCAAGGACAACACACAGGCCTCCCTCATGGAGGAGGACGGCACCTCACGCCCGGTGCACAACCACCACCGCCCCTTCGCCATGCAGGCCCACCTGCAGCGCCAGGCCCGCCAGCGCGCACGCCGCCAGGAGCGCATCTCCCGCCAAACCCTGGAACCCCACCTGCCCAAGAAGGAGCGCTAGCCGCGCCGCTAGTTCTCGGCCTGCTGCTTTTCGGCGGGTACGATGGCCCTGTAGGTTGCTATGGCACCCTGGGCAACGACGACTATACTGTCAAAGGCAGCGGTGAGCGGTACGTCCGCCACTGCCAGAACGGCTCCCAACGGGTAGGCCCACAGGGCATCCGAACAGGCGTGCAGGTCAGACGTCACCAAGACCACTCCGTCGGCGCAGCAGCGCCTATCCTCTGCGGGAACGCGGAGCTTGCCGGGCAGTTGTTGCACGGCACCGGGCGGCAGGCTCTCCTGCCAAGGGGCCTGCGTGCGCATCACGCAGCCTATGCGGTGGTCCGTCACCACCTCGCCGTACAGAGTGCGGGCCTCATCCGGCCTGGCCTCATAGCGGGTGGGATTGTAGCCTAAATAATCATCGAGAGGAGACAAGATGCAGGGTCTACCGCGGCGCACGAAACGGACGGCTTGGGCAGCCACATACTGCTTGCCGCCCACGCGGTACACGGTTGTCGGCACGGTCTGGATTTTCGTTCCGGCGTATTTCACATCCTGCGTCTCGCCCTTCAGCAGGATGCCCTCACCCTCACGGCCATAATCGAACACCCGGTTGTGCGTGGCCACGCAGGAGGACAGCGCCGCCGCAAACACGGCGAACGCCATGCAAATTGCCTTCTTGCTCGTCTTCATACACCCTATATAAGCACGGAACAGCCCTCGCGTCAAAAAAACAGGACGTTTTTCACCCTTAACGATACATTCAACGGCAAACGCGCCACAAAACAGGTCTTTCACCTTGAGAAGAGGCCGGCATTGTGCTAGGGTGGAGGGCATGGAAATTCAGAAGGTGCTCAAACGGGTATGTTTGCGTTGGGGAATGTTTGCCATGATAGGCGGAGGCGCGGTGTTCGCGCTGGACGGCCCGGCGCCGCCGGATGAGAACATGCGCGAGATGAAAGTGGAGAACCTGCCGACATACGATGTGCCCGAGTGTACTGTCAAAGACCACGGCACGCCGGCCAGGAATATCATCCTGATGATTGGGGACGGCATGGGAACGGAGCATATTTGGGCGGCGTGGATGCTCAACCACGGCAAGGGCTTCATCCTCTCCATGCCCGTGACCGGGTTTTCCATCACCACTTCCGCCACCCACACCATCACGGATTCCGCTGCGGGCGGCACCGCGCTGGCATGCGGGCAAAAAACCGCCAACCGTTTCCTGGGAATGGCACCCGACAAGAAGCCGCTGGAGAACCTGGCGGAATACTACCGCGCCAAGGGCAAGTCCACCGGCATTGTGCTGACCAAGGATGTGACCGATGCCACCCCCGCCGCCTTTTACGCGCACGTGGACGACCGCGGCAAGAAGAAGGAGATTGCCAAGGCCCTGGTGGATGCCGGGTTCACCGTCATCTACGGCGGCGGGGCCAAATCCGTTTCCGAGGAGCAGAAAAAGGCGATTGCGGAGGCCGGGACGGTGGCGGAGTTCACGCACGATGCCAACCCGCCCAAGGTGGCGGAGCGCGGGGAGGACTACCTGTGCCACTATGTGGGCAGCGCGCTGGAGGTGCTGGGCCAGAACCCCAAGGGCTTTTTCCTGATGGTGGAGGGGTCCAAAATCGACCACTACGCACACGATTGCAGGGCGCGGGAAACCCTGCACGAGATGCTTGATTTCGACCGCGCGGTGGGCGTGGTGCTGGAGTGGATGAAGCAGCACCCCGACACCCTGCTGGTGGTGACCGCAGACCACCAGACGGGTGGTCTGGCCATCAAGGACGGCAACAAGGAGAAAGGCAGCGTGCGCGTGATTTTCGGCACGCACTCCCACTCCGGGTTTGCGGTGCCCGTGTTTGCCGCCGGCAACGGCGCGGGCAAGTTCTCCGGCGTGCTGGACAACACGGAGGTTTCACAGCGCCTGCGCTGAAGAATTTCAAAGCGCCAATTCGCCCAGCGCGGCGGGCAGTTCCTCCGCCACTTGGGTGGCGGTAACCGCCGGGGCGGCGGTGCGTTGGTGGATGCGTTCCGCCGCCAGCCCGCATGCGTACGCACCCAGGGCAGCCGCGTGCAGCGGCGGCAGGCCTTGTGCCGCCAGGGCGGCAATGCAGCCGGAAAGGGTATCCCCCTGCCCTCCGTTGGCCATGAAGGGACCGCCCGTGCCGTTGTAGCACGCATGGGCACGGTCCGCTACAATGGTGCGCGCACCCTTGAGCAGGAGCGTGCAATCGTGCCGTTCCAGGAAGCGGCGCACCACCTCGCGGCGCGGGGCGGCCGGGAGCGGGTCCAGGCGGTGCATCTCCCCGGGATGCGGGGTCAGGATGCAGCGGTTGTGGAACTCCCAGCCCTGCGCGGCGGCCAGGTTCAGGCCATCGGCATCCAGCACCACCGTGCCGGGGAAAGCGTTCACGAGAGCGTGCAGGGCATCCGCCTCCGCGCCCTCCACTTTGCCAAGCCCGGGGCCGATGAGCAGGCATTGTGCGTCCCGCTCCTCAATCTCCGCGTAGGAATGCACCGCGCGCACCATAATCTCCGGGGCCACGCGCGCGGCCAGCAGGGGATACACATCCGCATGGCAGTAGAGAGCCACCAGACCCGCGCCTGCGCGGAGAGCGGACTCCGCGCACATTTGCGCCGCTCCCAGATAGCCTGCGGAACCCGCCACCACGGCCACGCGGCCGGCGCGGTTCTTGTACAGGGAATAGGGGCGGCGCGGCAAGCGGCACAGCGGGTGCAGCGGCTCCAGCACGGAATCCGCGCACTCGTGCGGGATATCCACCTCCGGCAGCGGAATGCAGTACAGCCGCCCCACAAAATCCTCGGTCCCGTCCACCAGCATCTCCGGTTTCACGCAGCCAATGGCTGCCGTGGCATCCGCACGCACGGCCACGGAGGTGCCGAGCCCGGTGGGCATATCGATGGCAAGGGTGCGGCAGCGCGGCGCGGATTCGCGCAGGGCGTTTATCTCATGCACGCAGGCCGCATACTCCGCAGAAAGCCCGCCACGTGCTCCGGACCCCAAAAGGCCATCCAAAATGAGCGTGCCCGCTATCGGCAGCGGCGCGGTGGATTGCACCTGCGCACCGCCGCACATCTCCAGCTGCCGCTGCGTTTCCGCCGAAACCTTGAAAACAGCCCCGGGATACCGCAGTACCGCGGGACACCCCATGCGCGCGGCCAACCCCACGGCATCCCCGCCGTTGTTGCCGCGCCCCACATACGCCACCACGCGCGCAGGCCGCCAATCCGCGAAAACCTCCGCCATACGCTCCACCACGGCATCCATCAGCCCGGATGAAGTCGCCTTCCCCCCATCAAACACAGCCCTCTCCGCTTCCCGTATTCCCTGTGCGCTAGCTATTTTCATGATGTATAGAAAGGTAAATCGTAGATGAAGATGGGGGCTTGGGGGCCTTGGAAGGAGAGTTCCAGTTGGTAGCCGGAGCGGCGGTTGAAGCCGTTTTTGTAGAGGGCCTTGGCGGAGGCCGGATTGAAAGCGAAGACGTGGGCCTTGATACGCTTGGCGGTGGGGCGTATCTGTGAGAGGATGAGGGCTATTGCCCGGGTGGCGATGCCGCGGTTCCAGTAGGCGTGGCCAATCCAGTAGCCGAGCTCGAATTCGGTTTCGTGCTCCACGGCGCCGATGTTGCCGACGGGTTCGCCATCCACGGTGATGGCGTATTGCCGGGCGCCGGGCTGGTTGGCACGCGTGATGAATTCCGCAGCGTTACGCTCTGTGTAGGGGAAGGGCATGGTGGCTGCCAGGTTGGCCAGCACACGCTTGTCGTTCACCAGCTCCGCCAGGCGCGGGGCATCCTCCTCACGCCACGGCCGCAGGGCGATTGGCAGGGGAGTTCTCATGCGGTGGTAAGGGTCACAATGAGCTTGTGCAGCACATCGCGCGTGTCCAGCTGGGTGGAGACGAGCTGGCGGTCCGCCACGGCGCAGGCCTGCAAATCACGGCGGGCCTTCTTGAGGGTGAGGTTGCTGCAGGTGCGGGCGGCGTTGAACATGCCGTAGGCGTTCACGGAGCCGTCCTTCTTCACGGGCAACAGCTTGCGGCCCTCCTCCGGCAGGGCGTTGAGCGCGCTCTCGAACGCACGGTAGTTGCCGGCGTTCGGGTGGTAGGTATCCAGCAGCAGGCGCGCGCAGAAGCGGTTGCGCACGGTGGGAACAATGGCGGCGCGCATGATGGAGACGGCCTGCTCCCCATGGTCGAGCTGCTCGTTGACGAGCCGCAGGGCCTGGTGGCAGCTGCCGTTCTCAATGGCGCGGGAGATTTCAAAGATGACACCGTTGCGGGAGACGGCGACCATGAGGTCCACATCCTGAAGGTTGACCAAGCGGCGCTCCGGGCCCAGGTAGACATCCAGCTTGGCGAGCTCGTTGGCAATCTGGCGGGAGCTCTCGTTCACGCGGTGTACAAAGAGGTCGAGCGCATCGGAATCAAAGGTGATGCCGTAGGGCTTGGCCATGCGCACCACCAGGGCCGCCACATCGGATTCCCACCCGGCCTTGGTGATGTCGATCTTGCTGCTCTCCTTCATCTCCGCCGCAGCGGACAGCTTCTTGAAAAAGGTGCGGCGCTTGTCCATCTCCGCCGCGCTGAGCAGGAAAAAGGTTTCCGGCGGCAGGTTGCCCAGGCAGTCCACCAGGCGCGCAAGAGCGTTCTGCACAGCCTCGCTGCGCGTACCTTGCGGGGAATCCCCCATGAAATTGGCACCGCGCAGCCACACCACCTTGCGCCCGCCGAACATGTTCATCATCTGCAGGCTGTCGATGACCCGCGCCACAATGGCCACGGCCTCGTCCACGGTGGCGGCCACGCCGTCAATGGTCTCGTTGCCCCACTCGTCGGTTCCCTCGGTGAGCTCTGCATACTTCTTCCGGGCAGCGGCGGCGGAAGCTCCCTCGTCGCTGCCGAAAAACACGTAACTGGCGCATTCGGCGGCCATGCGCGCATTGAACCAAATTTCACACGCAAAGTCAAGGAATCTGCGTAGGATGCCTACATGTGGCGGAGCATTGTTTCCGGGTGCGTGGCGGCAATTTCCAAGAGGCGTGCAGACGCGCCGTCCGGCTTGCGGGAGCCGTTTTCCCATTTGAGGACGGTGTAGCGTGAGACACCGAGCATTTGGGCGAAAACGCTCTGCGAGACGTTCAGGCTCTTGCGGATTTGCGCCACGTTGCTGGCGGCATTGGCGGAATTGTTGCAGCGGGTCTTGACCACGAACGAAAGGTTGCCCGGTTCCGGAATGGAGCCGTAGTCCAGCCCCTCCAACTTGTCCATGACCATTTCGTAGGCCACTTCCGTCAACACGGAGAACACCTCTTCCTCCGTGTCGCCATCGCAGCAGGCTCCGCAAATCTCCGGCAGCGAACCGATGAACTTTTGATCCTCGTCGCTCCAATATACAACCTTGGTGTATCGGCGGGCATATTCCTTGATTTGCTTCTCTGTCATTTTAGCATTCATGGCACGGATGGGTTTGAGCGGTGGCTTATTTAGCTGCCTCAATGGCATTCCTGACCTGCTTGACCAGATAGGCGGGGGCATCGTCCCCGTCGTGCCGGCAGATGGTGATAGGCGGCACACCTTGCTTGGGGTGGTAAAACCTGCGGTGACTGCCCTTCCCCCTCTGCTTGGACACCATGGTGAACCCCGCCTTGCGCAGTTTTTTCACCAAGTCTCCTATCGTTTCAGGCATGGCTGGAGTGTACGCAAAAATGTGAACTTTGTCAACAGAAAAAGTGAACAGTGGGCACATTTACCGCCCCACGGAGACGACCTCTACCTTGACGGGGGCCACACCGGAGCCAATCATGCCGATTTGGCGGGCGGTGGCGGTGCTGACATCGATAATGCGCCCACGCGTGAAGGGGCCGCGGTCCGCGATACGGCATTCGCAACTGCGGCCGTTGCGGAGATTGGTGACGCGCACGGTGCAGGGCATGGGCAGGGTCTTGTGCGCGGCATAGTAGGGGCCGTATTTGCGGGCCAGCTTGCCGGAGCTGTAGTAGGAGGCCTCCCCGGTCTCCGAGTATTTCATGGCCGCCTCTGCTCCCATGGGGCGGTACCACTTGCCCCGCACGCGGTAGGGGCGCATCTTCAACCCATTGTTGGATGATACGTTGGGCGTGGCTTTTGTGATCCGGGCATGGCTCGTCTGCTGCTGGGAGCAGCTGACATTCAGCAGAGGCAGGAGGAGCAGTGCAGCGGGAGCTGCCAGGGCGGGTAAAATACGGCCTTTCATCCCGCCAGCATAGCAAAAAACGCCCATCACAGCAAGCATTTTCTAAAATATGGACGGCACACCTGATTATTTCATAAAAATTAAACAAATACAAAAAAGGAACTTTTTTTGCAAAAAAACAGAAAAAAAAGTTGACAGTCGGGGTGTATTGGAGTGTACTGATGGGGTACGCGAGTGTACGCAAAGGGATGAATAATGCATCAAAAGTCATGTTCACGGGCAATGTGACGCACAAGCTGGACCCGAAGAGTCGCGTGGCGATTCCGGCGGGGTGGCGTGCGGCGCAGGAGGGTGTACTGACGTTGATAGATGCGAATTCCGATAGCTATCCCGTGCTGAAATGCTACACGGCGGCGAGCTTTGCGGACAAGGTGGAAGCCATCCGCACGCAAGCGGAGGCGCGCGGGGTATCGCCGGGAGATTTGGACCGCTACATCGGCATGATTACTGGGCGCAGCTTCCAGGCGGAGCTGAGCAGCCAGGGCAAATTGCTCATTCCCAAGCCGCAACGCGAACGCCTGAAACTGAAGGACACCGCCACCATTGTAGGGCGCGGGACATATTTCGAGATTTGGTCGCCGGAGGACTACGCCCTCACGAACACGCCGGAGGCCATCTCCAAGATCGAGCTTGACCAACTCTTCCACATTCTCTCATGAGCCAAGGAACCACGATGATACAGGCCATGGGACACAGGCCAACCGGAAGTTGCTACCGCGTGCTGATGTGGGAGGAGGGTGCGCTTACCGACGACGAGCTGGAAGCGTGGCAGCGTGAGCGTGCGGCACTGCTCGCGCGCATGCGTGACGCAGGCGTGAAGGGGGCGCGCGGCACGCTGGGCAGCCTGGAGCGCGAGCTGCGCGAGCTGTCTGCACGCGCCATCGAGGGGCCGTTGTCTACGCGCGAGGGCGCGGGGCTTTCGCGTACGCGCGCAGAGGCGCTGGCGCAGACGCTCGCGCAGGAGCCGGGGCTGCTGGCCTACCGCATTGCCGGCAGCAGCGCGGAAATCCTGCTGGAGCTCACCGGTGAGGAGGGCGTGGATACCCTGCTCCGCCGCTGGGCCGCCGCCACGCCGGACACCGCCTGGTGCCGGACGCCGCTCATCGAGGTGCTGCAGGCAGTGGAGGCGGAGAGCCGCCGCGCCGCCATGGAGGAGGAGGGCGCCATGCTGGAGGAACCCGCCGCCGATGCGGACAACGGCAGCGCGGTTGAGGAAACCTTTCACCACGTCACCGTGCTGGCACGGGAGGCCGTGGACGCCCTGCAGCCCGCAGAGGGTCGCGTGATGGTGGATGCCACCCTGGGCGGTGGCGGCCACAGCGAGCTCATGCTCCAGGCCGGGGCCACCGTGTGGGGAATCGACCAGGACCCCGCCGCCCGCCGCGCCGCCCGCAAGCGCCTGGCCGCCTACGGCGACCGCCTGCACATCATCTCCGGCAACTTCCGCAACGCCGCGCAGCTGCTCGCCGCCAACGGCGTGGGGCAGGTGGACGGCCTGCTGGCGGACATCGGCATCTCCTCCCCGCAGGTGGACTGCGCGGAGCGCGGCTTCTCCTTCCTGGCGGAAGGCCCGCTGGACATGCGCATGAACCCGGAGGCCCCGCGCAGCGCGGCGGACATCGTGAACAACGCCGACGAGGCCGAGCTGGCGGACATCCTGTGGCAGTACGGCGAGGAGCGCGCCAGCCGCGCCATTGCACGCCGCATTGTGCAGGAACGCCGCAAGGCCCCCATCACCACCACCACGCAGCTGGCGGATATCATCTGCACCGTGCTGCCCCGCAAGGGACGCCAGCACCCCGCCACCCGCAGCTTCCAGGCCCTGCGCATAGCCGTGAACGATGAGCTGGGCGCGCTGGAGGAGCTGCTGCGCAGCGGGCTCGCCCTGCTCAAGAGCGGGGGCCGCTTCGCCGTTATCACCTTCCACAGCCTGGAGGACCGCGCCGTGAAGCGCTACTTCGAGCATGTGACCCGCGCAGAAATAGACCGCCCGGAGTGGCCGGCCCCGCGTCCCAACCCGGACTACGCGGCCCGCGCCGTCTTCCGCAAGCCCGTGGTTGCGGGAGAGGCGGAACTGGCCGCCAACCCGCGCTCCCGCAGCGCCAAGCTCCGCGTCATCGAAAAACTTTAACACCCTTCCACAAGAATGACCCGTTCCCGATACGCTTCCCGCATTAGTTTCGCCTTCCTGGTCTGGATGGTGGTCTTCGCCATCCTGGCCGCCACCGGCGGAGTGACGTACTCCGTGCTCAAGAACCGCCAGGTGGCGGTGCGCACGGAGACGGAAAAGCTCCGCCGCGACACCGCGCTGTGCCACCTCAACGCCAACCAGTACCGCGCCAAGACCAATGCCCTTTCCAACCGCTGGGACATGCGGGAGCGCCTGGAGCAGGAGCACTCCCAGCTGCGCGATATCGACCGCAGCCAGATTGAAATCGCCCGCGCCCTGAACACCGGCATGGCGCGCCTCACCAAAGCCGCCCTTCACCAGTAACGCAGAAAAAACGTTTCCCGCATGAAGACCAAGGTTCCATTCGCTTCCCGCGCGCTTGTGCTGTGTGCCGCCATTCTCGGCGTCTCCAGCGTGATTGCGGCCAAGCTGGTGGAGCTGCAGATTGTGGATTCGGGCAACCGCCGCAGCATTGCCGCAGACGAGCTCATCGACAAGGAAATCATCCCGGCCATGCGCGGCCGCATCACGGACCGCAACGGGGAAATGCTCACCAACAACATCCAGAGCGAAACCCTGGTGGCGGACCGCTACCACCTGCGCGAGCTCAACGTGGTGGTGGAGGGGCTGGCCTACAACCAGGCCATCCACGACGAACGCTGGGATGCCACCGTGGACCCCAAGGAGCGCCAGCGCATCGTGAAGGAGTATAACCGCAAGCTCATGGACAATGCCACGCTCAAGCTCACGCAGGAGGAGAAGCAGGAGCTGCGCAGCAAGCTCAAGCCCGGTGACGCCTCCGCGAACCGCCTGCTGGACTACGACCAGGAAGTGTGCCGGCAGTACTTCGAACTGCACGACAAGCTGGTGGCAGAGGTGCTCTACCCCTTCCTCTCCCACACCGAGGTGGAGGACACCACGCCCGCGGAGCCGGAGTTCAAGACCGTGACCACGCGCGACAAGAAGGGCCGCAAGGTGACCAAGCGCGTACCCGTGGAGCCCAAGAAGCGCATGCGCTTCATGACCCGTGAGGACATCATCGAGAAGATTGCCCAGACGGAAACCGCGGAATACAACCGCCGCGCCGTGGCCAACGGCGAACCCACCAAGAACTTCCGCAACAACATCATCCTGGCACGCGGGCTCTCCCTGGACACGGCTGACAAGCTGCGCGAGGCCCTGCGCAACGCCCACATCCACGGGCTCACCGTGCAATCGGATATGCGGCGCTCCTATGTGATGCCGGAAATGCTGTGCCACGTGCTCGGCTATGTGAACCATGAGAACCAGGGCATGAGCGGCATCGAGGCCACCTACCAGGACAGCCTGGCCGGTATCAACGGCCTGCGCGAGTACCGCCACAATGCCCGCGGCCAGGTGCTCGCCAACGAGGACGACCGCTATGTGCCGCCCAGCAACGGGCTCAGCCTCCGCCTCACCATCGACATGCGCATCCAGTCCATCCTGGAGCAGGAACTCGACAAGGGCATGCGCCACTTCCGCGCCAAGCGCGGCTGCATGATTGCCGTGGACCCCAAGACCGGGGACATCCTCGCCATGGTGAGCCGCCCCGCCTTCGACCTCAACACCAAGGAGCTCATCACCCCGGACGGCAAGTTCAAGCGCGGCTCCGTGATGGACAGCAACGGCAAGCCCGTGACGGGCGATTTCAACTTTGCCTGCCAGACGCGCTACGAGCCGGGTTCCACCTTCAAGGTGATTGCGGCCACCACCGCGTTGGATACCGGCAAGATGAGCATCGGCACGCGTGTGAACTGCTCGCCGTTCGCCGTGGGCAACGCCTCTGCCATCAACGACGGCCGCTTCAACTACGGCTCCCTGCCGCTCTGGGGCGTGCTCGCCAAATCCTGCAACCCCGGCACCGCCCGCATTGCGCTCGCCTGCAAGTGGCCCAACTACAAGGAGTACGTGCGCCGCTTCGGCCTGGACAAACCCGCCAGAATCGACCTGCCCGCCGGCGGGGCCTGCATGATTTCAGACGGCTCCAACATCGTCAACTTCTCCCGCATGGCATACGGCTATGCCGTTTCCGTCTCCCCGCTGCACATGGCCATGGTCTACGCCACCATTGCCAACAACGGCGTGCGCATGAAGCCACGGCTCATCGATTGCGTGCTCAAGGACAACGGTGACGTGTACGATGCCTGCGAGCCGCAGGTGGAAGCGCGTGTGATGGGTGAAAAGGCCGCAGCGGACCTGCGCTACGCGCTGGAATCCGTGACCAAGAGCAAGAACCCGGAGGGAGTGAACCGCGGCACCGCCACGGCGGCCGCCATACCGGGATTCCGCATCGGCGGCAAAACCGGCACCGCCAAGAAGGTGCGCTCCGGCGGCGGCTACTATGAGGGGCTCTACACCGTGTCCTTTGCGGGCGTGCTGCCGGTGGACAACCCGCGCATGGTCATCATGACCGTGATAGACGAGCCGCACCCCACGGACTGCAACCCGGGCGGCGGCACGGTGGCCGCGCCCATCTTCCGCGCGGCGGCGGAACGCATCATCAACCTTCTCAACCTCACGCCCAGCGACCCCGCCGCCTACGAGCAATACCGCAACGAACAGAAACTCTCCGCCAATACCAACCAACAATGAACCGCCAATCCATCTTTTCCGTCATATCCGGAGCCACCGTCACGGGCAAGCTCAAGAAACCGCTCACCCTGGTGACAGACGACAGCCGCAAGGTGATACCCGGCTGCTGCTACATAGCCGTGAAGGGTACCAAGTTCGACGGCCACAGCGCCATTCCCGGGGCCATTGCCGCCGGGGCCGCGGCCATTGTGGCGGAAACGCCCGTGAGCGATGAGGCGCGCGAGAAAGGCATCTGCTGGGTGCAGGTGCCGGATTCCCACCGCGCCAACGGCCGTCTCATGAGCGCGTGGAACGATTTCCCCAGCAGCAAGATGGTGGTGCTCGGCGTCACCGGCACCAACGGCAAAACCACCATCAGCTACCTCACCAACGCCATCTTCCGCGCCGTCTGGCAGCGCGCCGGCCTCATCGGCACCATCATCTACGACGATGGCGCGCGGCGCACACCCTCACACAACACCACGCCCGGCTGCGCAGAGCTGCAATCCATGTTCGCCACCATGGTGAACAACGGCTGCCGCGCCGTGGCCATGGAGGTTTCCTCCCACGCGCTGCACCAGCAGCGCACGGCCGGCACACTCTTCCGCGTGGGCATTTTCACCAACCTCACCCAGGACCACCTGGACTACCACGGCGACATGGAAAGCTACTACCAGGCCAAGAAGATGCTCTTCACGCGCATGGCGGAAAAGGAGGAAGCCAAGGCCACGGCAGTCATCAACATTGACGACGAGTACGGGCGCCGCCTGGCGCAAGAGCTAGCCCCGCAGATGCGCGTGCGCACCTTCGGCCTGGCGGAGGACGCGGATTTCCGCGCGCTGCCGAAGCTCACCACGCTCAAGGGCAGCCAGTACGAGCTGGTGTACCAGGGCAAGAGCTACCTGGTGCGCACCCCGCTCATCGGCGCGTTCAACCTCTCCAACAGCCTGGCCGCGCTCGCAGGCGTGGTTTCCGCCGGGGTGAACATCCGGGATGCGGTGGCCTGCCTGGCGCAAAGCCCGCAGGTGCCGGGCCGCATGGAGCTGGTGAGCAGCGTGAACAACGTGCAATGCTTTGTGGATTACGCGCACACACCCGATGCCGTGGAGAATGTGTGCCGCACCTTGAAGGAGCTCTGCCGCACCGGGCGCCTCATCACCATCTTCGGCTGCGGCGGCGACCGCGACCGCACCAAGAGGCCGCTCATGGGCAAGGCCGCCGCGCAGTACAGCGATATCTGCGTGGCCACCAGCGACAACCCGCGCACGGAGGACCCGGATTCCATCATCGATGAAATCATGCCCGGCATTCCCCAAGAGAAGCAGCACCGCATCACCGACCGTGAGGAAGCCATCCGCGCCGCGCTGGAAATCTCCCGCCCCGGGGACGTGGTGCTCATTGCAGGCAAGGGGCATGAGAACTACCAAATCTTCGCCAAGGAAACCATCACCTTCTCGGATGCCGCCGTGGTGCAGGCATACTACCGTGAAAAGAACCCGGAGGGCATCAGCATTCCCTCCCGCAAGCCGGAAGGTAGAAAGAGAGACGATTTAGCATGACCAGTATCACCATAGACGAACTGCTTGCCGCCACCGGTGGAACCGCCGCCGCACGCGGTGAACGCACCGTGACCGCCGGGCTCACCACAGACAGCCGCGCCGTGGTGCCGGGCTGCATCTTCCTGGCCCTGAGCGGTGAGAGGTTCGACGGCAACAACTTTGCCGCAGAGGCATCCCGCAAGGGCGCCGCCGCCGTGGTCGTTTCCCGCCTGGCGGGCGAGTACGACCCCGCATGCACCGTAGTGCAGGTGGCAGACACGCTGGCCGCGCTGCAAAGCCTGGCCAAGTGGTGGCGCGCGCAGCTGGAACCCATCCGCGTGGTGGGGCTCACCGGCTCCAGCGGCAAGACCAGCACCAAGGACATGACGCTCGCCATCCTGCGCCAGCACTACAAGGCCGTGGCCACCAAGGGCAATCTCAACAACCACATCGGCGTGCCCCTGAGCATCCTCTCCACGGAGAAGGGAACGGAGGCCGCCGTCTGGGAGATGGGCATGAACCACCAGGGCGAGCTCGCCCCGCTCTGCGAGATGGTGCAGCCGCAGGTCGGCATCATCACCACCATCGGCTCCGCGCACCTGGAATTCCTGGGCACGCGCGACAACATTGCGAACGAGAAATGCACCGTGGCGCGCGCCCTGCCCAAGGACGGGTATATGATATTCCCCGCGCGCGACGACTATGCGAACTACATAGCCGCGCAGACGGATGCCACGCCCATAGCCGTGGGCGGGCACCACTCGCGCGTGCAGGCGCTCAACCAGCGCAGCTCCCCTTCCGGCACCACCTATACACTCTATATAGAGGACGCGGGTGAAATTGCCGTCAACCTGCCCGTGCCCGGCGCACACATGGTGAGCAACAGCCTGCTGGCCGCCGCCGCAGGGTGGAAGCTCGGCTGCTCGCTGGAGGAAATCGCCGCCGGGCTGGCATCCCCCGCCCTCACCCGCGGCAGGCTCGCCTGCACCCAGGTGGACGGCTTCACCGTGGTGGACGACACCTACAACGCCAACCCGGAAAGCATGAAGGCCGCGCTGGAAACCGTGGCCGCGCTCAAGGGACCCAAGCGCCGTTTCGCCGTGCTCGGCAAGATGGGCGAGCTGGGCGAGAGCGGCATTGCCGCCCACGCGGACATGGGCTGGTGCGCAGCCTCCCTGGGCTACGCCGCCGTGGTGGTGGTGGGCTCGGAATGCGCGGAAACCACCGCACTGTGCCAAGCCGCTGCGGAAAGCATCCCCGCCATGCTGGTGGAAACGCCCGCGGAGGCCGCCGCGGCCCTGCGCCAACTCATCCAGCCCGGTGATGCCATCCTCTTCAAGGGCTCCCGCTCCGCAGGTATGGAGCGCACCATGTACGAACTCTTCCCCTCACTTCAAAACAATTCAGCCAAATGATTCATTTCATCACCCACCTCTCCGTTCCCGCACAGGTCCTGCTGGCCCTGCTCGTTCCGTTTGTCATCTCGCTGTGCATCGGCAACCGCGTGGTGAACATCCTGCGCGCAATGAAAGCCGGGCAACCCATCCGCGAGGCACGCAAGGGCGTGCTCGCCCCGGAGCACCAGGGCAAGGTGGGCACGCCCACCATGGGCGGCGTGATGCTCATCGGCTCCCTGCTGCTCACCAGCGTTCTTTTCCTGGACATGGCAGACCCGCGCATCCAGTGCTGCGTGTTCGTGACCGCCGTAACCGCACTGCTGGGATTCCTGGACGACTTTGCCAAGATTACCAAGCACAGCACAGACGGCGTGAGCGGGTGGTTCAAGATTGCCATTCAGGCCGTGGCGGCCGTGGGTTCCGCATTCTACCTGTACACCACTATCCCGAGCATCTCCGCCATGTACGTGCCGTTCTACGGCATGCTTGACATCGGCGTGTTCTTCATCCCGCTGGCACTGCTGGTCATCATCGGCTCCTCCAATGCCGTGAATCTCACGGACGGGCTGGACGGGCTGGCCTCCGGGCTCATGGTGATTGCCTCTCTGGCGTTCTGTGTTGTCCTGGTCTGCACGCCGGACAGCATATCCGCCTCGCAAGCGCCGGGCACGGCCGTGCCGGTGATTCTGTTCCTGCTGACAATCGCATCCGCATGCGCGGGCTTCCTGTGGTTCAACTGCAACCCGGCCAAGATGTTCATGGGCGATACGGGATCGCTGGCACTGGGCGGGGCGCTGGGCACGGTGGCGGTATGCACGCGCACCGAGCTGCTTCTGGTGATAGTGGGCGGCGTGTTTGTGGCAGAGGCGGTATCCGTGATGATTCAGGTGATGTGGTTCAAGTACACGCGCATCACGCGCGGCGAGGGAGTGCGCTTCTTCCGCATGGCTCCCATCCACCACCACTTCGAGAAAGGCGGCCTGAGCGAGACGCAAGTGTGCGTGCGCTTCTGGCTGGTGGGGCTCCTGCTGGCGGCTGCCGGCATTTCCCTTTCCATGCTGGTCCTGGATGCCTGCGGCTTCCCCATGGACATATCCGCCCTCAACATCTTCTAAACCGATAGAAATAACTTATGAACCTCAACGGCAAGAAAATCGCCATCCTGGGCGCCGGACGCAGCGGCTTGGGAGCCGCCCACCTGGCACTCTCCAAGGGCGCGGCGCAGGTGTGCATCTTCGATGCCAACCCCAAGGCCTTTTGCAGTGACGCGCAAATTCCCTTCGTGGCCGGCGCCACGGAACAGCACGCGCACGACTACAAGGCGGACCTCGTGGTCATCTCCCCCGGTATCGAGGCGGACATCCCGTGGACCCTCTCCTTTGCGTGCGCCGGCGCGCCCGTCATCGGTGAGACGGAGCTGGCCTATGCCTACTGCACCTCGCGCATCATCGGCATCACCGGTACAAACGGCAAGACGACCACCACGGCGCTCATCGAGCACATCCTGACGCAAGCCGGACGCAGCGCGAAGGCGTGCGGCAACTACGGCTTCCCGCTCTCCGAGGTGGTGCTCATGGACCCCGCGCCGGAGTTTGCCGTGCTGGAAATCTCATCCTTCCAGCTGGAAACCATCATCAACTTCAAGCCGGAAATCGCCATTTGGCTCAACTTCGCCCCGGACCACATGGACCGCTACAAGAAGGTGGAGGACTACTACAACGCCAAGTGCCGCCTCTTCGAGAACATGGGGCGCAACCAGATCGCCATTGTGCGCGAGGGCGAGCAGCTGCCGGAAATCAAGCCGCGCCGCGTGGGCTTCTCCTCCGTGGTGAGCAGCGGCCAGCTGTACTACGCAGACGGCAACATCATGGAGGGCGGGCGCGTGCTCATGCCCCTGCGCGGAACCACCATGGAACAGGCCCACAACGCGGAAAACACCATGGCCGCCACGCTTGCCTGCCGCGCGCTCGGCATTGATGCAGAGGACATCGCCAAGGGCGTGCACTCCTTCTGCCCGCCAGGGCACCGCTGCGAGACCGTGGCGGAGATGGACGGCATCCTGTGGCTCAACGATTCCAAGAGCACCAACCTGCACTCCACGGAGGCCGCCGTGCGCTCCCAAACACGCCCCATCGTGCTGATTGCGGGCGGCAAGGACAAGGGGCTGGACTACAACGCCATCAACCCCATGCTGCGGGACAAGGCACGCTGCTGCATCGTCTTCGGGCAAATCAAGGAGCAACTGCGCGCCACCTTCTCACCCATCTGCCCCACGCATGTGGTGGACACGGTGGAGGAGGCGGTGGCGGAAGCGGCGCGGCAGGCGCAGCGCGGCGATGTGGTGCTCTTCTCGCCCGGCACGTCATCCTTCGACCAGTTCACGGGCTACGTTCAGCGCGGGGAATGCTTCCGCGCCGCCGTGGCTAAAACGCTCAACCTCTAATCCCATCCAGAAAGAACATCTTATGAACAAAAAATTGCAAGAATCCATCCTCGGCCGTGCCAAACCCAAGCGGCACGTCTTCCGCGCCTTCATCAACAGCAAGCTCAAGCAGCACCGCTCCGATACCGGGCTGGTGGAGGACTCCTCCAACAGCACGGTCATCATCCGCGTGATTGTGGGCCTGCTGCTGCTGCACCTCGTCCTCATCGGCGGGGCCCTGCTGCGCGGGCAAATCAAGAAGAGCGGCGGAACCACCGCCGTGGCCACCACCATCACCGCGCCCCCCACCGCGAACAACGGTCCCACCTTCCCGGAGCAGACCGCACCCGTGACGGACAACACGCCCACCAACGCCGGCACGGTCAACCTCACCCAGGTGCGCCCGGTGACCACCGCCCCCACCGTGAGGAACACGGCGCAGGCGGATACGCAGAACCACATCACCCAAGTGACCGCCGTGGCGAACGACGACACGGCGGAGGAGGTGGAACCCGCCCAGCCGCGCCAGGCCACGCAGCAGGCTGCCAACATGGTCACCGTGAAGCACCTGGTGGCATCCGGCGACACCTGGAGCAGCATTGCCGTGGCCAACAACACCACGGTTGAGGCTCTCAAGGCAGCCAACCCGGATGCCGCGCGCCGCATCAACCTTATCGCCGGGGCATACATCCAGGTTCCGGTGCCGGCGGATTCCCCGCAGGCACGCACCGCCGCCGCCCAGCAGGCGGCCATTGCCTCCCAGGAGAAGGTGCACGTGATTGCCAAGGGCGAAACCCTGGGCGGTATTGCCAAGAAGCACAAGATTTCCCTCAAGAAGCTCATGCAGCTCAACGGCATGTCGGATGCGGATGCCCGCAAGATCCGCCCCGGCCAGAAGCTCAAAGTCAGCCAATAACCCGCAGAAACCGTGTCCACACGCCTGAGCATCATCTGTATCTGGTTCTGCTTCATCATCCTGCTCGTGCTGGGCGTGGTGATGGTGGCGAGCACCGGACTCAGCGCGCCGCCCGTGAACGGCGTGGAGCAGGACTACCTGGGCAAGCAGTGCGTTTTCGCGCTGTTGGGGCTAGGCGTGGCACTGGCGGCCAGCAGGATGGACTACCACCGCCTGCGCCCGTGGGTGTGGTGGATATGGAGCGTGTGCGCCATCCTGCTGCTGTGCTGCTATCTCCCGGTCATCGGCAAGACGCTCAACGGCGAATCCCGCTGGATCAGCATCGGCATCACCTTCCAGCCCAGCGAGCTGGCCAAGATCTGCCTCATGCTCGCGCTGGCGAACTGGTACACCACCTACCGCGAGATGGCGGGCACCTTCATGAAGGGCTTTGTGCTGCCGGGTGTCATCTTCGGCCTGCCGCTCATGCTCATCCTGTTTGAGAAGGACATGGGCACGGCGGCGGCGCTCGCCATGTCCGGTTTCTGCATGATGTACGTGGCGGGCACGCGCACATGGGTGTTGCTGCTGGCCATCCTGGTGGGCGCGCTGGCGCTGTACATGATGGCCACGGGCAGCGCCAACCGCATGGAGCGTATTGATGCATGGATGGACCCGCAAGCGTTCAGCCAGGGTGCAGGGCGCCAGCAGTGGATATCGATCCTGGCCTTTGCGCGCGGCGGCGCCACCGGCGTGGGGCTGGGCGACGGCATCGAGAAGTACGGCAACCTGCCCTTCGCGCACACGGATTTCATCTTTGCAGAAATCGGCGAGGAATGGGGCTTTGTGGGCACGGTGGGCGTGCTGCTGCTCTTCACGGTCATGACACTGGCGGGCGTGGTGCTGGCGCTGCAAACGCAGGACACCTTCGGCCGCCTGCTGGCCACGGGGCTGGTGTGCACCATCTTCTGGCCAGCCGCGCTGAACATGATGGTGGTCACCTCCATCCTGCCGAACTCCGGCCTGCCTCTGCCGTTCATCAGCTACGGCGGCACCAACCTCGTCTTCACCATTGCGGCCATCGGCCTGCTCACCAGCATTCAGCGCTACACCCCGGAAGTGCGCGAGAACTTCTGGCCGAAACGCCGCCAGGGAGACCGCAAACTCACCTAACCTTTCAACCATATTCTCTCTCATATGAACATCATCATTGCCTGTGGCGGAACAGGGGGACACCTCTTCCCCGGAATCGCCGTGGCCCAGCAGCTGCGCAAGCTGGGCCACCATCCCGTGCTGCTCATCTCCCGCAAGGAGGTGGATGCGGAAGCTTCCCGCAAGTACGGGGACCTGGATTTCCACACCATCCAGGCCATAGCCAAGCCCCCCCTGCTCTCCCTGAAGACCCCGGTCTTCCTGTGGAACCTGGCGCGCACCTACATGAGCTGCGCCAAAATCCTGAAACAGGAACAGGCGGATGCCGTGGTCGGCATGGGCGGCTTCACCTCCCTGCCGCCCGTGCGCGCCGGCAAGAGCATGGACCTGCGCACCTTCGTGCATGATTCCAACGCCCTGCCCGGCAAGGCCAACCGCCTCACCGCCCGCTGGTGCGACAAGGTGCTGCTCGGCTTGCCCGAAGCCGCCACCTACTTCCCCGCCAGCACTTGCGAGGTGGTGGGTACGCC
>JAZUGI010000145.1:0-3128 GCA_045641125.1 Akkermansia sp. | reverse complement strand
GAGGTTCTGGTGCGCGCTGCGGTGGCGGTGGAGGACAGGCGTTTTATGAGTCACGGCGGCGTGGATTTGCTGGCGCTCGCGCGCGCCGTGCGAGATCGCCTGGCGTATGGCGCGGCGGGCGGCGCTTCCACCATCACCATGCAGCTCTGCAAGCTGGGGCACCGCAATGCCCCGCGCAACATGCGCACCAAGCTGCGGGAGATGCTGCAGGCGCGCCGCCTGGAGATGTCGGGCGCGTCCAAGCTCGATATCCTGCGGGCGTATTTGGACAACGCGGATTTCGGCAACAACTACCGCGGCGCGGAATGCGCGGCGTGGATGTATTTTTCCAAACCCGCCGCAGAGCTGAACGCCGCAGAGGCCGCGCTACTGGTGGCCGTGCTGCAGGCTCCATCCCGTCTCAACCCGCTGCGCCACCCGCAGGCTGCCCTCGCGCGCCGAAACCGCGTGCTGGCTGCCATGGGGGAATCTGCGGATGGTGACCTGCATCTGCGCCCGCTTCAGGAATCCGTGCCTCCGTGCGTGACAGAGGCGGGCCGCCAAACCCTGCTCGCCCCGCTGCAGCAGGCCTGCGAGGCCGCCGCTGCCGAGGAGGTGCAGCGCATGCGCGACCACAACATGTCGCAAGCCGCCGTGTTCATCCTCCACAACCCCACGGGTGAGGTGCTGGCTTGCGTGCCCGCCGCACTGCCGCAGAGCCCGCGCGGCGGCGCACTGGATGGTACGCGCACCCCGCGCTCCGCCGGGTCCACGCTCAAGCCCTTCGTGTACCTGCAGGCGTTCCGCCACGGCGCGTGGCCCGGCACGGTGATGGCGGATGTGCCCACGCTCTACAAGAGCCTCACGGGCATTCAGGCACCCACCGACTACAACGGCCACTACCTCGGTCCCGTCACCATCCGCCGCGCGCTCGCTTGCTCGCAGAACATCCCCGCCATGGAGGCCCTGGCCCGCATGGGTTCGGTGGCGGAATTCATCGACGACATGCACCGGCTGGGCTTCGAGCCGGAGCGGGGTGAGGACGAGTACGGGCTCGGGCTGGCCATCGGCAACGCACATGTCACGCTGGCGCAGCTGGTGCGCGCCTACGCCGCCCTGGCGCGCGGCGGTTCCCTGCCGCAGGTGTTCACGCGCCTGCCGCATGCAGGACAGGGGGATGCGGAGCCGCTGTACGATGTGCGCGACTGCTACCGCATTGCAGATATCCTGAGCGATCCGGCGGCGCGCGCATCCACCTTCGGCAGCGCGCCCATGCTCACCTTTCCCTTCCGCTGCGCATGCAAGACCGGTACCTCCTCCAACTACCGCGACAACTGGTGCGTGGGATTCACCGCAGAGTTTACCGTGGGCGTGTGGGCCGGCAATTTCGACAACACGCCGATGGAGAAAATCAGCGGTATCTCCGGCGCGGGGCCCATCTTCCACCGCGCCATGCTGCTGGCCTACGAGCACACCGCGGAGGAACCCTCCTTCCCGCAAAGGCCGAAGGGTCTCGTTGATGTGAAAATCGACACGCGCACCGGCGGCACCGCCCGCGCAGACACCCCGCCCGAGTGCGTGCAGACCGAGCTCGCGCTCGCGGAGAGCCCGCCCGCAGAATCCACCGCGTACGATGAAATAGGCCGCGCCGTGCTGGATTCCCGCTACGCAGAGTGGTACGCACAAACGCAGCCCTTGCGCCTCTACGCGCTGGATGCCGCCGCCAAGGGCAACCGCGCGCCCTCCGTCCTCATTCCCGCAGATGGTGCCACCGTGCTGCTGGACCCCAACCTCCCCGCCAACGGCTCCATGGTGGAGCTCAAATCCACCCTTCCCGCCGCCACCACCTCCTGGCGCTGCGATACCCTCCGCATTATCCGCGAGGGCAACGCCTGGTACGCCGTCGCCACCCCCGGCACCCACACCATCCACGCCACCGACTCCGCCAACGGCCTCCACGCCCAATCCACCATCACCGTCCGCCAGCCGTAGGCATCCACCGAAACTATTTCGTCATGATGTCATTTTTAGTTGTGCATTTTTGCCTTTTAGGTGCTTAATAGGGGTGTATGAAACTTCCAAAGGGAATCAACCGCAAGACAATCATCGCGCTTATCACGGCCTTGGTGGTGCTGGTGGGCGCGTGGGAGGTGCGCAGCCACCTCCGGCACGAGGCGGAGGCCGTCGGGCCCGGTGTTGCGGACGAGCTCTCGCTGCTGCTGGACGACCATTTCGTGCGCACGGAAGAGGACATCCTGAAGGACTCCACCGTGGACATTCGGTGTGCATGCGATGCGAAGGACCTGGGGGCGACCGTGAAGCGCGTGGCGGAGGAATTCGCGCAGCGGCATTATGGCTCCCATCTTGCCGAAATCCGCGTCTCCGGCTTGTCCAAGCCCGTCTATTTCGAGATGACCAGCCACGGCAACGGGGGCCTCTGCGTCCCGAACAGCTTGGGCTGGTACGAGGATTTCAAGGTGTATGACCAGCACGACGACGGTCGTCTCTTTGACCCGCCCGTGGCGGATATCAAGATGAGCGAGCCGGAAGCCGACGGCTCCTACAGCATCGAAATCAAGGCGAACGTCCGCGAAACCGACGGCCGCATCATCCAGACGACGCAGAGCTTTACCGATGGCGGAGGCGGCGCCGAGTGAAACGTCATTTCACTTGAGGCGGGGGCGCTGAGACACCCCACATGCCAACCAATCCCCATAACCCCGCTTGCCTGGGTGGTTCGTGGCACCAACTTATTCCACGGTGAAGCGGATGCCGCCGTAGGCGCGGGAGGCGCCGGGCATGGATTTCGTGAGGGTGCAGGTGCCGGAATGGGGAGTCTCGAAGGTGAGCCAAACCATGACGGACTCCGGCCCGGAGCAGTAGATGCGGGCGGTATTGGGCCCGGTCTTGGTGTAGGAGCAGAAGTTCGGCGGGCCGCACTTCTCCGGTATGGTAATGGGATCCGGCTTGTAGCTGGAGGCGTGCACGGGGTGGGGAATATCGCCCTCCGCAGTGGCGCGTGAGGTAATCTGCTCCTGCGTGGCGGGAGAGAACGTGAAAGTCATGCCGACCGCGCTCTGCGGTGCCACGTCCGGTGCATCACCGGCTGCCAGGCACAGGGGAATGGCGGCGCATGCACATGCCATGAG
>JAZUGI010000144.1:0-5064 GCA_045641125.1 Akkermansia sp. | reverse complement strand
GCCTCCGCGCCGGAAAAGGTCTGCCCCTCCATGTCGGCGGAGTCGATGGAGCGGCGGCGGTTCACGGCAGCCTTGAAATCGGCCCATGTCGTCTCCACCTGCCGTTGCAGGAGCTCGCGCTGCTCGTCCGTCATCGAGGTGCCGCTCAATCCCGCCGCCTTGTAGCGTCCGGCGGAAAAGACCTCCACCTTCAACCCGTTGCGGGAATAGGCATCCGTGCTGTCCGTCACGGGCAGGAGCACGCCGATGCTGCCCAGGCGGGCGGAGGGAGCGGCGTACACGGCATCGCATTGGCTCGCCACCCAGTACGCGGCGGAGCAGCAGAGCCCGGCGGTGTAGGCATAGACGTGCTTCTCACGCGAGAGCCTTGCCACGGCGGCGGCCAGCTCCGGCGTGCCGTTGACCGAGCCGCCGGGAGAGTCGAAGTCGAGCAGCACCGTCTTGACCGAAGGGTCAGCCTGGAGGGAGGCCATGAGCTGCGCCAGCGCGCCTGACTCGGAAAACTCCTCCCCGAAGAACGAGAACACCGCGCGCTGGAGGCCGCCCACGCGCCGCAGGATGGTGCCATGCACCGGGACGGTGGCCAAACCCTCCCGCTGGCAGTAGGGCGCGCTGGCAGGGGCGCTGGAGGCCGCAGGGTGCAGCGCGCCTGGGCATGCCATGGCGGAGAGCCGCATGTAGGCGGCGGGTTCCATGAGCCACGGTCTGCCGGGCGGCAGGATGCTAACGGCGGTCGGGGGTGATTGAAGTTCCATTGTCGGGTTCGGGTGTTGCATTGGTGTTTCCATTGGGGGAAGGGGAGTTTTCATTGGTGTTTGAATTGGTGGCTGATGGCCCGGTGAACGATGCATAGAGGTCTTGCGGGGCGAGCCCGTACCGGGCGGCGGTTTCCCGCACGAGGCACATCTCGCGGGCGCGGTTCTCCAGCTCCTCATGGATGTCCATGCCCAGCTCGGCAAAGTGGTCGGAAAGCGTTTTCAAGCCGGCTTTCACGTCCTCCCGGTTCTGGGCGGCTTCGCGCCCGGCATCCACCGTCACCCTGCGGGGTGTCGTGAAGTTGACCTCCGTCCATCCCTCCACGGCGGGGAGTTTCCCCTCGGCAATGGCGTTGCCGATGACCCACAGCCACAAGGGGCGCAGCATGCGGTCGATGAGGAGCGTCTGCCTGTACGAGAAGCGGCGGTCGGCCCGCGCCACCGTCAGTCGCACGCCGGAGCCCGCCAGCTTGGAGGAGTCGGATGCAAACTCGAAGGGAAGCATCCCCAGCGCGGAGTCCCTGCGGAGGTGGTCCAAAAATCCTGTGAATGTGGGCGAGGGCCTGTTGCTCTCGAACGGCTTGATTTCCTCCCCCGGCTGGAGCGTCACCAGCTTCCCGCCGAGTACGGTCTGGAGCTGGCCGCAGTCGGAGGCTCCCTGCGGCGGAGAGGCCAGGCGGAAGTCGCCGTCGTCCGCATCGAGGCGTTCGGTGGTGAGGACGCGGGTAATGTCCGAGTTGTCTTTTACGGCGTGTTTTTCCAACGCCAGCAGCTCCATTTCATCGAGAATGTGGTTGATGGAGTGCTGGAGGCTTGGGAAGCCTCGCGTCTGGGAGGGGGAATCCGGGTCGTAGACGTGCAGGACGTGGGCGGCTGGCAGGTCCTCGCCGCGCCCGTCGTCCCGCACAAGGCGGTAGGAGAGCGGGCGGCCCTCCGCATCGAGGCGGATGCCGTCCACCAAGTCCTGCGTGTCGCTGTCGCTCCCGATGCGGTGAGTCTCGACAAGCTGGATGCGGAGCTGCCCGTCCCGCTCGACCTTGTGGATAAAAATCTCGCCGTCCACGTCCACCGCCCGGCATACGAGGTATTGGCATTGAGTCAGGTTGAAGCGGCCGGAAAGCTCGGCGTGGCGGGCCCAGCGGTTGAAGTGGGTTTCCGCCATGCGGTTCCATGCCGGGTCGGCACTCTCGGCCTGGGGCTTGAGCCCGTCCCCTACGGAATAGAGGGCCATGCTGCCCACCAGCTCGCGGATGAAGCCGGAGTTGCGGGTCAGGTAGCGGGAGCGGCGCACCAGTTCCGAGCGCACGCCGGGTGTCAGGTCGAGGGCTGCGTCCTGGGGAGCCGCCCCCGGTACGTTAGCTCGCCGGGGCGACCTGTTGGCGTTCTCGAACACCGAGCTTGTCCCGAAGAAGAATCGGGCGGCGAAGCGTTGCAGGAAGTTCATAACGGGAGACGGTGGGGCAGGGTGGATAGGCGCGTGGCCACAGGCTCGCCACCCGACTCTTGGGCCTCCATGCGCTTGAGGGCGTAGGCGCATTCCTCCAGCACCTCGGCCACGGGCATCGTGAATTGCTTGGTGACGGACGTGCCGCCCCCGTCGTTCCAGCCCATCACGGTCTTGCCCTCCAGCAGCAGGGCCTTCGCCCGCTTCTGGATGGCCTTTACCTCACGCTTGGTGAAGCCCTTGGTGAATAGCCCTTTCGCGCTCATTTCTCAAATGCCGCTCGCGCGGCGGAAGTGCTGGAGAACAGGTTGAGCTGGATATGCGGCTCGTCCACGAGCTTTGTCCAAGTGCCGCCCCAGGTGGTGTTCGGGATGGCGGTTGCCAGCTTGCCCAGCGTCTTGTAGTGCGGGGAATCGCCAAGGTAGTCCTTGCCCCGGAACACACCGAAGTCGAACGCAAGTCCGAAGTTGTGCCAGCTCTGCCCTCCTTTCGCATTGGTGACCTTGGGGCGTTGGGCAAAGAGCTTGTCTTGCTCCGCGTAGGTTCGGTTGCCGTCGATGATGCGGACCTCCACGCCCAGCTCGCGGGCTCGGACGGTCGCGGCCTTGAGCCAGCGGCGGGCAATCACCTGCGCCTTGGGCAGCAGCGTGGCAATGTTGCGCTCGCTGCGCTCGTCGAAGGTGCCGTACTGCTCCTTGGCGGCGCGGGCGTCCTCACTCCACTTGGCCTCGGCTGCGCGGGTCAAAGGCCCCACGATGCCGTCGGTCTTTCCGGTGTAGTAACCCGCCAGGCGCAGCAGCCGCTGCCAATAGCGCACGTCTCTCTGGATGTCTGAAAGTGTCATGCCCTTACCGGGCATGTCAAAAGCAAAGGGGCTGAAATAGGGATATTGCTTTCAAAAACGCTTGACTTATGTGCATGGTGCTCTATGATGTCTTCATCAGAAGACGACAGTTCTGATATGATTCAACTCTTGGAACGCTTCCGACCAGTCATCGGGGGCGTTCCTGTTTGTAGGGCAGGGGTGCCAAAATCAAAGGGACAGGAAAGGGTGCGGGGGTTATCTTGTGATAAGATAAATTATGTAGCTGACCAAGCCTGTGAGCAGACAGGAGAGTACAGCTGAAGTCAGGCATTGTAACCACGCAATTTTCCTGTCCTCTTTCTTTTCCGTCTTCTGCTCTTCCTGTGACATCCGCTCCTTTTCTATGGACAGCATCAGTTCTTCTTCCGCTATCAGGAAATCCTGCATAAAAGCGTCAGCCACTTTTATGTGCCGTTTGCAGCAGGATACGTATTCTTCTGAATCCTTGTTGCAGTCGGATATTTCTTGAAAATTTCTGGTCAGCTCGTATAAAGCTTTCTTGTGCTCGTAATAACGGGGGATGAGTTTAGCTGCTATTTGGGAGTAGCCTGCGTAGGACTCGATGGCTTCAGCAACTTTGAGCTTCACCAGTTCGACATGAAATTCCAAGACGTCGTATTTAGCCCTCTGGGTATGGCGGATAGCTCTACTCCAATGCTCTCTGATTGTTTCCGAATCTTCTCCCTCTTTTTCCGCTTGAAGAGCATCAGCAACGTGTTTGGCGGCATAGCGCAATTCGTTGATGCAGGGAGTCACTGTTTCCGAGCCTGCATGCTCGTATTCCTTCAGGGCAGCTTCAGCCTCCAGTACGCCCGCTATATAGGCAGCTTGTTCCTCTGCGTATAAGGACATACACAAATTAAGCCATAGTTATGACTGCTTTGGCAAAGCGATTGCGCCTTTCCTGCAAATCTTTTTCATCAACAAACTTACCGAGCTGCAGACACGCATTTCCTTTTGCCACACGAGCTGTGGCAATCCGAGAAGCCTGCGCAAAAGCTGCATCCAGTCGGGCTTTGCGAGCTTTTACCCTCTCTTGAAGAATCTGCTCCTTGTTCATGACTGACTAAGTGTAACATTATATGCTGGAAGAAATCAAGCCTTTTTCAGAGCATATACCCCAGATTGTTTTTCACCTTATGCGCGAACTGCCAGTTTCGGCAGGTGCGATAGGCTTTCAAGTGGGCGTGCGGGTCTAGCGGGTCGATGTCGGTCTCCCCGAAGGGGACTTCCTCGACATCTTCAATCACGATGCGGATGCCGTGCCGGGCGACCTCCACAATATAGCCTTCTTTCTCGCGGAAGGCCAGGTGGAAGTTCCTTGCCCAGACGTAGGGAGAACTCACGCCGCATAGGTAGTGGAAGGGCGCGTTGGGGAGCACCAGCCCGCTGGCATGCCGGGTGTCGGCGCTGATGCGGTTGTCGTATTCCCCGAGCAGGCAGCGGGCACAATGGACGGACAAGTCCACACCCGTGACGTGCTTGAGCCACAGGTATCGGAATGCTCCGTCCACATTGATTTCGCGTATCGTTGCCATGGTCGTTTCTGTTCAGTATAGCACAAACGCTGGAAATATGCAAAGCCTTTCTTTACAAACTTTTACGGTTCTTCCGGCGCGAACCCGCGCGCTTCCTCCAGCGCCTTGAGGAGCGCCTTGACCAGAGGTTCGTGTCGGTTGTGGCGGTAGTCGCCCGGATATTCCATGTTGAACTCCACGTTCACGGCCTCCTCGACCTTGGAGCGGGGGAGCTTGCGGGGGATGGACGCCACGGCGTATATTTGCGGCTCGCCCTCGCCGCCGTGGATCTCGACCTGCTCGAAGTATTGCAGCAGGAGCTTGCGCAGGGACTCGTGCGTATGGAAATGTTGCATCGTCCAGACCCCGCTGCGGTAGGTCGCCCCGAAGTTGTCCTTGTCGAGGAATTGCAGGTCGCGCGATTTGGTGTTGTTCTTCTTGAAGGTCTTGAGGCGTTCGGTGAATGCGTAGCTGCGGGTGCCG
>JAZUGI010000143.1:0-32739 GCA_045641125.1 Akkermansia sp. | reverse complement strand
TATACAAGGCTAAAAATATCGCCATCATGGAGAGTTTCTATTATGGAAACGCCTCCTATGTATTCGATGAGAATTGGAAGGAATACTCAAAATTAACAAAGAAAGAAATTTTAGAAGGGCATCTACATAAAAAGCGTATTGCTCACGACAACGCCTGGAAAACAAAAATCCTAGACCTTACAAGGTAAGGACAAACAGCAATATGGTACATTGCGGGCGTGGGTGGGTGTTTCCGTTGTCATCTGGGCTAGACCCAGCCAGGCGCGGGAGCACCCACCCCTTCCCTTTGCCGTTGACAACGGCGCGGGGTGCGCTAGAGTGCGCGCCAGCTCCCTCTTGCCTGAGATAGCCTTAGCGGTTTCCGCAAGGTCCCCCTGTCGGCCATCGGGAGCTTTTTGTTGCCCCAATTGCCCTAGGACGACTATACGTGTGTTGCTCAATCCACGCCAACGACCGAGCCAACTTGACAGCGTGCCAACTGAGAGTATAGAACGAGAAACGCCCAGCACACCACCTGCCACCTGCCGACCGACCAACACAAGACACTATAAGCAGGGCCTTTATATAAAACCGCAGGCAAAGTTCTCGGCGCAGGATTTTTATATTTCTGCAGTGGTTGGCTGCAATTTTCCTTATTTTCCGCTGTGTATTGCTGCTGTTTTTCTTGTTTTTTGACGTTGTCTTTTTCGTTTTTCGCAATTTCTATTGACATTTGGTGGCAGAAATGGTATTTTTTGCGGGTATGAACATGGAATTGCGGCAAGCGTTGCGTGAAATTATCCTGGATCGCCAGCAGATGGAGCTGGAGGGCAGCACCCCGCGTGATTTGGTGATTGAGCCGTACGAGAAGAAGGTGTCAATCTGCATGGGGGTGCGGCGCTGCGGGAAGAGCACGCTGATGGAGGGAATCGTGGCAGGGTTGCGGAAAAAGCGCGTGGCGCGGGAGAATATCGTGTGGCTGAATTTTATGGACGACCGCTTGGCGGCGCTGGAGGAGGGCGATTGGAACGACCTGTACGAGGCGTACTACAGCCTGTACCCGGAAAAGCGGCGCAAGGAGAAGGTGTACTTCATCTTCGACGAGATGCAGGACTACCCCGGCTGGCAGCTGTTCATCGAGCGGCTGCGGCGCGACGAGAAATGCGAGATATACCTCACGGGGTCGTCGTCCAAGCTGCTGTCCAAGGAAATCGCCACGTGCCTGCGCGGGCGAACGATGACGTGGGAGCTGTACCCGTTCTCGTTCGGGGAATATTTGTCACGCGCGAAGGTGAGCCGCAAGGTGGGGCGCCTTTCCACCACGCAGCGCATGGAGGTGCTGCGCGCGTGGGAGAACTACAAGCAGACCGGCGGCTTCCCGGAGGTGTACGGGCTCTCTGCGGAGCGCCGCCGCCAGCTGCACCAGGAGTATTTTTCCTCCATCCTCTACCACGATGTTGTGGAGCGCAACGCCGTGGGGCAGCCGCTCGTGCTGCGCAGCCTGGCGCGCCGCATGCTCAACCAGGTGGGTGCCCTGTTCTCCGTGAGCAAGGTGTGCAAGGATTTTTCCTCCATGGGATACAGCGTGAGCCGAGAAACCATCTCCCAGTACGTGCAGTGGCTGGAGGATGCCTTCTTCCTCATCACCGTGCCGGCATTCTCCGTCAGCGCGGGCGAGCAGCAGCGCCGCATGCACAAGGTCTACTGCACCGACCATGCCATGGCAGCCTCCCTCGGCGCGCGCATCACCGCCAACATCGGCCAGATGCTGGAGAACATCGTCTGCGTGGAGCTGCGCCGCCACACGCCCGACCTCTACTACTACACCACGCAGAACAAGTACGAGGTTGACTTCCTGGCCACCCTGCCCAGCGGCGAGCGCCACCTGGTGCAGGTGTGCCACAGCATGGACGACGCCACCACACGCCGCCGAGAGCTGCGCGCCCTCACCACCGCCATGCAGGAAACCGGAATCGAGAACGCCTGGGTGGTCACCGAGGGCCACGAGGAGGACATCCCCACCCCCCACGGCACCACCCACGCCCTGCCCGCCTGCAAATGGCTGCTCACCTTCGGCGAGTGACCGTCTCCGCGCAGATTTCACTTTGCCGTTGACAACAGCGCGGGATGCGCTAGAACGAGCGCCAGCTCCCCTTGGTTGGGATAGCCTTAGCGGATTCCGCAAGGTCCCCCTGTCGGCCATCGGGAGCTTTTTGTGCCCCAACTGCCCTAGGACGACTATACGTGTGTTGCTCAATCCACGTCAACGACCGAGCCAACTTGACAGTGTGTCAACTGAGAGTATAATGAACAAGAAACGACCACTCCCTTATGCACACCGACGCCCTAAACACCATGCAGTCTCGCCCAGCACCAAAGGTCAAGATAGACCTCATCATCAACAAATACTCGTCCATTATCTATTTGGAAAACGGGCGGTCTGTGGTATGGAACATCACCATCAACAGCGACACCGACTTGCAGGGGATGCGTTTGAACATCAAGTTCTCGCCGGATTTCGCCGCGCCGCAGCATTACACGCTGGGAGAAATCAAGGCAGGCGAGCCTTTTATCCTGACCGGAGAATGCCCGAAATACGACTACGACAAGCTTATCAAGCTACGAGACGAGGTACCAGGGCATGTGGTGGTGGAACTGGAGGACGAGGACGGGAATCTCCTTGTCCAAAAGGAAGATGATTTCCAATGGCTGGCCTTCAACGCCTGGGCGGGCGGCCACGAATTTCCGGAAACTCTTGCCGCGCTCACGCTGCCGTACGACCCTGTGGTGAACGCCATCATGGAGGATTTGCGGCTCTCTCTCAAAATTGAGCATCCAGCGGATGAACTGGTGTGGCCCGGCTATGATTGCGACAAGGAAGGCATATGCGCCGTATTGAACAGCCTATGGGATCTGCTGCTTAAATACGGTATAGAATACAACATCCCGGAAGAGCGGGGAATCCTCGATTTCACGGTGGGCCAGCGAGTGCGCACTCCTTCCATTATCAAGGAGGAAGGAAAATCCCTATGCTTGGATTCTACCCTGTTGTTTGCCGCATGTGCCGCACGGCTGAGGCTCAATCCCCTAGTATTCCTGACGCACGGCCATGGATTTGTGGGAATCATGATGAGCAACACCGCGCTCCCCTCCCTCACATACACCCCGATTGCCACCATTCGCAACCTGGTCGAGCAAGGGGAAATCCTCCCCATTGAAACGACGGCCTTCAATGTTCACGAAGAAGCTTTCAACTTCAAGACGGCGGTTGAAGCGGCTACCCACCGCATCCGCTCTGTCAGCACGGGAGATTATTTCGTTTGCCTGGACCTTGAACAGATTTGGCACACGGAAGGCATCAAGCCCATACTGGGAGAATGCACGGAACCCAACCTCAGCGGCCTGGAGAAGAAAGGCATCCAATTGGCGGATGAAATCCTCACCTCCCAACCCGCCGGACGTATCGAGAGGTGGCAGCACAAGCTGCTGGACCTCTCCCTGCGGAACAATCTGCTCAACACCTGCCTGAATGAAAGGGGAAACATCCAGCTCGTCATCCCGGATGTCCCGGCATTGGAAGACGGTCTGGCCGCCGGTGCCGCATTCAAAATCAAAGCACTGCCGGAAACGGCTTGGCGCGCATATACCCGCGTCCAACAGGCGAACAACGATGACACGCGCCGCATCTTGTCGGAAGCCGCCTATACCATGTTCCCCAAGAGGGAGCTGCTTTCCAGTATGCCTCGCACCGCGCTGGTCCGCGCCCTGCAACGATTGGAAGGAGCATCCCGCCGAGAGATGGAGGAAAGCGGTGCCAACACGCTGTACATCGCATGCGGTTTCCTGCGCTGGGTTCAGCAAGGGGACCGCAGCGACCATTCGATGCTGGCGCCCATCCTTCTCATGCCCGTGCGCATCAGCCGCACCAGCGCCCGTGCTGACTACACGCTACGCGGGATGGATGAGACCGCGCTCATCAATCACACGCTGCTGGAACTGCTGGACAAGGAATTCGGCATCAAACTGCCGGAGCTGGAGGGAGACTTGCCCACGGATGATTCCGGGCTGGACGTGGCGCGCATCTTCGACATCGTACGCAAGGCGGTGAGCCGCATGCAAGGGTGGGAAGTGGTGGAGACATGCTCCATCGGCTCCTATTCGTTCGCCAAATACTTGATGTGGAAAGACATGAGCGACCGCAGGGAGGCACTGCTCAAGCATCCCATTGTCGGCCATTTGGCCACGGAGAACCGTGGGCGCTTCCCCGAGCAGGAAGGCTTCCCCGATCCGTATTCGCTGGACAACGAGGTTGATGCCACGAAGGTGTTCACTCCCCTGCCCTGCGATTCATCGCAGCTGGCGGCAGTTCTGGCAGCGGCTCGCGGGAAAAATTTTGTACTGGTGGGGCCACCAGGCACGGGCAAGAGCCAAACGATTGCCAACATGATTGCCCACTGCTTGGGGCATGGCAAGACGGTACTGTTCGTGGCAGAAAAGGCCGTGGCTCTGGAAGTGGTGCGCAAGCGCCTGAACAAAATAGGGCTGGGGGATTTCTGCCTGGAGCTCCATTCCAACAAGTGCCTCATGAAGGAGGTGATGAACCAGTTCCGCGCAGCCGTGGAAAGCGTGAGCGTTTCCCTGCCGGAAGATTCTTGGAACCAGGAGACATTCTCCATGGCCACCCTGCGTTACCAACTCAACCTCCTACCGTGGGAAGTCCACAAACCGTACCCGGACGGCACCAGCCTGTACCACGACATCAGCAACATAGCCGCCCACGGTCACCTGCCCGCGTTCAAGGTCATGGAGGTCGACCCCTTAACCTGTACCGCAGAGCGCAAGGCGGCCATGTTGCAGCAGACCCATGAATTGGCCAGGCATTACGGCATATTGCAAGACAAGGCAGGCGAGTGCGCCAAGAGCATCTTCACCATCGACTACTCGCTCGGCTGGGAGGATAACCTGGCCGCGCTGCTGCGGCTGTATGCAGAGCTTGCCAGCGTGAAAGACAAGGCCACGGAAAACCTGCGGCAGAAGCTCGGCATCACCGAAGATGAGCTAAAAAAGGCCACCCCCTACATCCCCACAATGATGGAGATTGCCGCGGAGGGAGAAACGGATTGCGCCGCGCTTATGCCGGACAAGGCATCCCAGACGCTTAAAATGCTGGAGCAAATCGCCGAGAAGGCCGCCAAATATCGAGAATTGCAAGGGACCCTCTCGCTTCCGTACCCGGAAAAGGCTTTGGACGACGCCGAGCTTGGCGATTGGTTCAAGGAATGCCGCCAAACCATGCTCAAGGCAGCGCCCTTGCGCTGGCTCTCCATGAAAAAGGTGGTGCGCTATCTCCAAATGCTCGCCACCAGCACCAAACAGCCGGATTGCCTGAAAGACTTGCAAGCGCTCATTGAAATGCGGGACCTGCGCAAGGAGATGGAGGCACTCAACTCTACCGCCCTGCCAGATGCCTTGTTCAAGGGAGTGGAAACCGGGGACAAGGAACTGCAAAGGGCACGCATCCTGGCGGACAAGTTGCAGCAGTTGCACAACAACGCGCCCACACTGGTGGAAAAGCTGCTCGGCGAAGGGGCAGCGCGTTTGGCTGACGAGCAGAACCGCAATCAGGAAACAGATGAGAAAGTTTCAGCGCTTGAAAAGAAACTTGCCGATGCCTTGGGGGCCGAATCAACAGGATTCATACCGCATGGGCCGGGAGAAGCACGCGAGTGGGCGCAAAGCATGCTCAACTGCAAGGACTCTTGGCAGGAAATCGTCCTTTGGAACAAACAGCTGCAAGCCGCCCGCGAAAACGGCTACGGAGAGCTGGCGGAAAACCTGCGCTCCGGCGCTGTTTCCCCGCAGGATTTGGAAGCGGCTGCCGAAGTGAACTTTTCCCGCGCGAGGTTGCGCGCCGCCGTGGACAGCGTGGAAACACTGCGCGAATTCTCTCCCCTACTGCATGAAGAGCGCATCCGCGATTTCGTCCGGTGGGACGAACGACTGCGCAAAATCACCGGCAACCACATTCGCCACCTCCTCACCCGCAAGGCGGGAACGATTGCTCGATTCGGCCAAGAGACGGCCATCCTGCAACGCGAGCTTTCCAAGCAGAAAAACTTCCTCTCCCTGAGAAAGATTTTGAGTAGCACGCCCAACATCACCCCGCTGCTCAAGCCCTGCTTCCTGATGAGCCCGCTCTCCGTCTCCCAATATCTCACAGCCGACACCAAACAGTTCGACGTAGTGATATTCGACGAGGCGTCCCAAATCCCCGTTTGGGATGCTGTGGGCGTAATCGCGCGCGGCAAAAGCGCCATCATCACCGGCGACCCGCACCAGATGCCACCCACCAGTTTCTTCGGCAGAAGCCAATCCGACGAGGGAGACGACACCATTGCAGAGCAGGACATGGAGAGCATCCTCGACGAATGCCTGGCTTGCGGCATCCCCCAGATGGACCTCACGTGGCACTACCGCAGCAAGTCGGAAGCGCTCATCCGCTTCTCCAACGAAGAACTATTATGAAAACAAGATGACCACCTTCCCCGCGCCCTGCACGCACGACAAAGCGGTGCAGTACCACTATTGCAACGGCGTGTACGAATCTGGCGCATCCAAGAGGGTGAACCCCATCGAAGCTCGCGCCGTGGTGGACCACATCCTGGCAACGCTGCGCGCACCAGGATTCCGGTACACGGAAGCCACCAGCATGGGCGTAGTGACATTCAACTGCACCCAACAGGCTCTCATCAATGAGCTATTGGAGGAGGAACGCATCAAAGACCCCTCGCTGGAGCCCTATTTCTCAGGAGACGACGAACACGAATACATTTTCGTGAAGAACCTGGAGAACGTGCAGGGTGACGAGCGCGGTGTCATATACTTCTCCACCACCTACGGCAAGGACGCCAAAGGCAAGATGCCCGCCATGTTCGGACCGCTGAATCTGGCGGGTGGAGAGAAGCGACTGAACGTGGCAGTTACGCGCGCACGCTGTGCCATGCACGTATTCACTTCCATGAAGCCCGAGGAAATCAACATCTCCAAAACCAGGGCACGAGGCGCGGCGGACCTGAAAGCATTCTTAGAATACGCGCGCAGCGGGTCCATGTCTGCAGCGGAGGAAAGCCGCCTGCGGCGAGACCGTCTGGCCGCTGCCGTTGCGCGCGAACTGCAGGAGAAAGGCTGGAAATGCGCCACGGGTATCGGCACCACGAACTACAGGGTGGATATTGCCGTGACCGACCCCAACGACGAGGAACGGATGCTATGCGGTATCACGATAGATGGTCCGGAATATGCTGCATCCCACACGGCACGAGACCGTGACGTTGTACGCAACGAAACCATGCGGCTGCACGGCTGGCGCATGCTGAACATCTGGTCTGTCGCTTGGTGGAGGCATCCTCAGGCATGCTTGGAAAGACTGGCCGAAAAGTTGGAAGAATTCAAAGAAGCAGGCCCCGTAGAAGAGTATGAACTGCCCGCCCTGTTGGAATCAGGCGAAGCCGCTCCCACACCGGAAGAAAAGCAGCCTGATAAAAAGCAGGAAAAACCAGAGGACGTAACAGCACCGGAGTACACATCATATGCACACGTAGGGAAGATTCCCCCAACGATAGAAATGAGCGATGCCAGCATACAGCAGGAAGTATACAACATTATTGAGAAAGAAGGGCCTGTTTCTTTGAAATACTTGCTGAGAATCATGCCCGTATCCCGCATCAAGCGAGAGGAACAGCGTGTGGTGAAAGCTCTCTCTCACTTGTACAGCATTGGGAACATCGTCCGTTTTTCTGAGAAAGGAGTTGAAGGAGATTCATCCTGTGATTTTTACATGCTTGCTGGCGACGAAGAGATACACGTACGCCAGAAGGGGCCGCGCGAATGGGATGAAATTTCCATCAAGGAAATCACTGCCGCTTCTCAGTTCATGCAAGGGCACCTGAAGTGCATCATCGGCAGCGATGTGCATATCAAAGGAGTTTCAACCTTCTTCGGCTGCAAGCGACTCACCAAAACCACCAAGGAGTTCCTTACAAAGATAGTTCTACAGCAGGCAGAGCCAATCCAAGAAGGCCAGCAGTAATCTAAATGCGCACAGCATCAAGACTTACTTTTCTTTTGCCTCCTCTCTTGTCGATTTGCTTTCCAATACAGCTTGCCGTTGAGCGCGCAGCCTCCCACAAAGTTGGCCGCCGCGCTGAGCGACGTGAACCGGTAGTCCTTGCGCAAGATGCAATCCGGGGATTTTGAAATCACCTCGCTGCGCAGTTTGGCAACAGGCCCGCTGCACGATTTCCTTGTCTGGGAGCAAATGCGGCTGCCCTTCAAAACAGTTATACCCTTACCGTCCGACACGCCTTGGGCATCGCCATCCGCCACCACGCAATACAGCACACCCTTCCTTTCCGGAGCCCCTCCCTTGTAGACATCGTTGTACAGCTTGCTCAGCTTCACGCCGTTCCGGCTGAGGTAGGCAAAGGCATACACGTTATCCGTTTTTCGAATACCCTGCACCAAGGCGTGGGGTGTCATCACGCGGCGGCCTTTCTTGACCTGGTGGGAGCCGCACACCTGCACCTCCTGTCGGTGCGAGGGGGTCCCGTCCTCATACACCAGGACATCACCGTCCTTGAGGCCCATTTCATAAAAGTCATAGCGAGGGGAACGCTGTTTACCCGGCTTCTCAGGCGGAGCCGGCACCTTCTCAACCGCAGCGGGAATAATCTGGGATTTTTCCATGAAACGATACCCCATCAGGTTGAAGATGACCCGCGTATGGGCAATGCATTCGTCCATCTCTTGCCGAATGGTGTCAATGCCGCTCCCTGCGGAAGGAGGCATGGAATTATCCACTTCACATGCATCGGATGCAGCACACAACTCGTGAAAATGATTTTCAAGGTAGTTCAAATGGGCTGCATTAAAACATGCATCACCCACGCTTGTCACAACCAAGGTTTCAATCCAAAATTCCTTACTTTCAGATCCTGAGTGCTGCTGAAGACGGCGATACACATTTTGAGCCTGGCCAACGTACAATACAGGTCTTCCCTGCTTCTGGCCGAGCAGGAAATAAATGCCGCTGTTCTGGAGTTCAGCGACGTTCGAAGTCTCCTTCATGGCGGTGCGCGGAAAGCGGTAGATAATCTCACTCCAGCGCGCCCGCGTCACTTTCACAACACCGGCCAATTCATCGGAAAGGAGAGTGAAACTCAATTTGTGTTCTTGTGCCATACCATTGGAAAGTTCTTGCATATCATATACCACAACCACCATTGCAAAGCAAGCAATAGAAAAGGGAGGCACCGGTAACGGTGCCGCCTTTTGGTTGATGAATGGGAATGGTGATTATTCCTCGGCGGGGGCTTCGGTCTCCTGAGACTCGGTATCCTCATCCGTGGTTTCGTCGTTGCCGTCATCGTCGTCATCGGGGATGACGAGGGTGATTTCCTGGATGGATTCCTTGGCATCGTTGAGGGTGACGAGCTTGACACCCTGAGCGGCGCGGCCGGTTTCACGGATTTCGCTCACCTTGATGCGGACGGATTGGCCGCTGGAGGTGACGATCATGAGCTCGTCCTCATCCGTGACGGAGGTGGCGGAGACCACGAGGCCAGTCTTGTCCGTGCAGTTCATGGTCTTGATGCCGATGCCGCCGCGGGACTGGAGGCGGTACTCATCAAACCCGGTGCGCTTGCCAAGGCCCTTCTCGGAGACCACGAGGAGGTGGGCTTGCGGGTTGACCACGGCCAGGGAGACCACGTAGTCACCCTCGCGCAGGCGCATGCCGCGCACGCCGATGGTGTTGCGGCCCTGGGTGCGCATGTCCTCCTCCTTGAAGCGAACGCTCATGCCGTTGTGGGAGACGAGCACCACCTCGTCCTCACCGCTGGTGAGCACCACGTTGACGAGGGTGTTGCCCTCCTCCAGGTTGATGGCGATGATGCCGGCCTTGCGGTAGTTGACGAAGTCGTTGAGTGCGGTCTTCTTGACGGTGCCGTCCTTGGTGGCGAACACCACGTTGCCGGAACCCTCTGCGAAGGTGATGTCGTTGCCCTTCTCATCCACCTTGCGCTCCAGGCGCAGGGTGGAGACGATGCGCTCGTCCGCCTGCAAATCCAGGAGGTTCTTGATGGAGCGGCCCTGGGCGCTGCGGGAACCCTCGTCAATGTTGTACACGCGCTCCACGTACACGCGGCCGGTGTTGGTGAAGAACATGATGTAGTCGTGGTTCTGTGCGGCGAAGAGGTGCTCGATGAAGTCTGCACGGTCCTTCTTGCTCTTGGTGGTGGCAGCCTTCACGCCCTTGCCGCCGCGCCCCTGCAGGCGGTACTCGTCCGTGCGGGTGCGCTTGATGTACCCGCTGTGGGAGATGGTGACAATCATGGCATCGTTGGGGATGAGATCCTCGATGGCGCGATCGCCCTCGTACGGGATAATCTGGGTGAGACGCGGGGTGGCGTACTTGTCCTTGATGGTGCGCAGCTCGTCCTTCACAATGCCGAGCACGCGGGACTCGTTGGCCAGAATGTCCAGGTAGTCCTCAATCTGCACCAGCAGGGCCTTGTACTCGTCCGTGATCTTGTCGTTCTCCAGCGCGGTGAGCTGGTAGAGGCGGAGATCCAGGATGGCGTTGACCTGACGCTCGGTGAAGACGTAGTTGTCACCCTGCACGGAGGGCTGGCTGTGAATGAGGATGCCGAGCCCCTTGGCGAGCTCCACGGAGTACTTGAACGCCATGAGGCGCTGGCGTGCCTCCTCTCGGTTCTTGGAATCGCGGATGATGCGGATGAACTCGTCGAGGTTGGCGAGGGCGATGAGATAGGCCTCCAAAATCTCCGCGCGGTCCTCGGCCTTGCCGAGGAGGTAGCGCGTGCGGCGCACCACCACCTCGCGGCGGTGCTCCACGTAGAAGTTGATGGCATCACGCAGCGTGAGCACCTTCGGGCGGTTCTCATGAATGGCCAGCATGTTGATGGAGAAGCTGGTCTCCAGGCTGGTGAGCTTGTAGAGCTGGTTGATGACCACCTGCGGGCGGGCATCGCGCTTGAGCTCCACCTCCACGTAGTCCGTGAGGTCGCGCATGCCGGCAATGTCGTTGATGACCTTGTCGCGCACAAGTTCCGCGATACGCTCCTGGAGCACGGCGCGGTTCACGCCGTAGGGCATATCGGAGATGTGGATGAACTCACGGCCGTTCTCGTGGGTCACCACCTCCATCTTGCCGCGCATGAGCACGCTGCCGCGCCCGGTGCGGAAGTAGGAGTCGATTCCCTTGCTGCCCAGAATATAGCCGCCTGTGGGGAAATCCGGCCCCTTGATATAGGCGCGCAGCTCGTCCGGGGTGATGTGGGGATTGTCGATATAGGCGCAGATGCCGTCCACCACCTCGCCCAGGTTGTGCGGGGCCATGTTGGTGGCCATACCCACGGCAATACCCGTGCCGCCGTTCACCAGCAGGTTCGGGAAAGCGGAGGGGAACACCACGGGCTCCGTGGTGGAGCTGTCGTAGTTGGGCTGGAAATCCACGGTGTCCTTCTCCAGGTCATCCATGAGCGCCATGCCCATGGGGGAGAGCTTGGCCTCCGTGTATCGGTAGGCGGCGGGCGGGTCGCCCTCCGGGGAGCCGAAGTTACCCTGGCCGATGACCAGCACATCGCGCATATACCAGTTCTGCGCCATGTTCACGAGCGTGCCGTATGCGGAGGAGTCGCCGTGCGGGTGGTACTTACCGATGGTGTCACCCACGATACGGCCGCACTTCACCGTGCCCTTGTTGGGCACCAGGCCCAGCTCGTGCATGGCGTACAGCACGCGGCGCTGGGAGGGCTTCAAGCCGTCGCGTGCATCCGGCAACGCGCGAGAGATAATCACCGACATGGAATAATCCAGGAATGAGCGAGACATTTCCTCTGCGACATCCACGGGACGAATTCGAGTTTCGTTCATAATCGTAAAAATGGGTTAGGGGTTACACGTCAAGGTTGCGGACGTTGAGGGCGTTGTCCTCAATGAACTGGCGGCGGGGTTCCACCAGGTCGCCCATGAGGATGGTGAACATCTTGTCCGCCTGCATGGCGTTGTCATCGTCCAGTCGCACGCGCAGGAGCTCGCGCTTCTCGGGGTCCATGGTGGTGGCGAAAAGGTCTTCTGCGTTCATTTCGCCCAAGCCCTTGAATCGTGTGATGGTGACGTTGCGACCGCCGATTTCCAGCACCTTGGTGAGGATATCGCCCACATAGAAGATGGGCGTGGCCACCTCCTTGTTCTTCTCTGCAATCTCAAAGATGGGAGCATCATCGGACAGCAGATGGTCTGCGGGGATGCCGAGCTCTTCCAGGCGGGTCATGATCTTGGAGATGGCCTTGGCCTCGTGCAGCTCATGCAGCAGGGCGCGGCGGGACGGTCCCTCGCGCACGGGGAGCGGGTTGGCGGCCAGCTCCTCCTCGCTCGGCTCGCCGAACAGGAAGAGGTCGCGGTTCTCGTCGGAGTAGGCGGAAAGCTCCTCCTGTGTGGCGAAGTAGAGCACCTCCTCATCGTTGCCGCAGCGCACCTTTACCAGGTATTCCGGGAAGCTGCCGTTGCCGGCGCGGTGGCGCAGCAGGTCTTTCAGGGTACCGCCGTGCTGGGCCACGCTGTTCTCGAACTTCTGCAGGGAGATAAGCGTTTCCAGGATGCCCATGAGGGAATCCGCGTCGAACACCTTGGACTTGTCGGACGTGGAGAGGGTGACATCGCCCGCGCCCAGGGAGATGAGCTTGCGGTTGAGGTCCACCTCGTTCTGGATGTACTCCTCCTCCTTGCGGTACTTCACGCGGTACAGCGGGGGCTGGGCAATGTACACGTAGCCGGCGCGCACCAGCTGCGGCATGTGGCGGCAGAAGAGCGTGAGCAGCAGCGTGCAGATGTGCGCACCGTCAACATCGGCATCAGCCATCAGGATAATCTTGTGGTAGCGTGCCTTGGTGATGTCGAAGGAGCCCTCGCCTTCCCCGTCGCCGATACCGGCGCCGATGGCGGTGATGATGTTCTGGATGGTCTCGCTGCCCAGGGCCTTGTCCAGGCGGGATTTCTCCACGTTGAGAATCTTGCCGCGCAGCGGCAGGATGGCCTGGGTGCGGCGGTCGCGGCCCACCTTGGCGGAGCCGCCTGCGGAGTCACCCTCCACAATGAAGAGCTCGCACTGCTCGGGGTCGCGGTTGGAGCAGTCCGCCAGCTTGCCGGGCAGTCCGCCGCCCACGGTCATGGCGCTCTTGCGCACACTCTCGCGTGCCTTGCGGGCGGCCTCGCGGGCGCGGCTGGCAATGAGGCAGCGGTCGATGATGGTGCGGGCCACCTGCGGGTTTTCCTCGAAGTACTCCTTCAATTCCTCGTACACCACGTTGCCCACCACGCCTTCAATCTCCGTGTTCACCAGCTTGTCCTTGGTCTGGGAGGAGAAGCGCGGGTTGGGCATCTTCACGCTGATAACGGCCACCAGGCCCTCGCGCACGTCGTCGCCGTTGAGGGTGGGGTCCTTGGCGGAGAGCAGGTTGTTGGCCTTGGCGTACGCGTTGATCACGCGGGTGAGCGCGCTGCGGTAGCCGGAGAGGTGCGTGCCGCCGTCCGCGTTGTAGATGGAGTTGGCGTAGCAGAGGATGTTGTACTTGTCGCTGTCGTTGTACTGCATCACCACGTCCACGATGACGTCGTCCTGCATGGTCTTGCCGTCGTACTCCACCTCAATGTGGCGGATGCCGGAGATGCTGATGGGGTCCGGTGTGATGAGGGTCTTGTTCTCATTGAGCTGGGTCACGAACTCCTTGATGCCGTCCTTGTAGAGGAAAGTCTCGCTGCGCTGGCTGTCGGCGCGCTCGTCCACCAGCTGAATCACCAGGCCGGGGTTGAGGAAGGCGAGCTCGCGCAGGCGCTTGGCCAGCATGTCGAACACGAATTCCGTGGTGTCCGTGAAGATGGTGGGATCCGGCAGGAAGGTAATGGTGGTGCCGGTCTGGTTGGCCGGGCAGGAACCCACCACATGCAGCTTCTCCACGGTCTTGCCGCGCTCAAAGGTGATGACGTGGCGCTTGCCGTCGCGGCGCACCTCCGCCTTGAACCAGTCGGAGAGCGCGTTCACGCACTTGGCACCCACGCCGTGCAGACCGCCGGAGTATTTGTACGCGCCCTGGCCGAACTTGCCGCCCGCGTGCAGGTTGGTGAGCACCAGCTCCACCGCCGGAATGCCGAACTTCGGGTGGATATCCACCGGAATGCCGCGGCTGTTGTCCACCACGGAGATGGATCCGTCCTCATGTATCAAAATGTCAATCTTGCTGCAGTATCCCGCCAGATGCTCGTCGATGGAGTTGTCCAGCACCTCGAAAACGCAGTGGTGCAGGCCTCGCTGGTCGGGATCGCCGATGTACATGCCGGGGCGCTTGCGGACGGCCTCCAGGCCCTCCAGCTTGTCAATCTGCGCGGCGCTGTACTCTTGCTGTGCCCCGGTGAGCTTCTGCTCATCTGCGGGCGTTGTGTTGTCAGTATCGCTCATACGCGCGCATTATGCGCGCGTATACGCGCGCGCGCAAGCCAAAAGTGCGGCATACGGGCAAAAAAAAGCCCGCCAAAGGGCGGGTTTTGAAAGGAAGCATCCCCATGCGGATTCGAACCGCAGTTCTATGACTGAGAATCATATGTCCTAACCCCTAGACGATGGGGACAGATGCTTGGAATACGTGAACCGGGACTCGAACCCGGGACCAATAGATTAAAAGTCTACTGCTCTACCGACTGAGCTATTCACGCATGCATGCTCCGTACGGAGCGGGCGCGGGGCATGTTACAGGTGCACCCGCGCAAAGTCAAGCCCAAAGCGCAGATTATTTTGATTTGTACTCCCAATCAGTGCTTCTTCCAGCCGGGCTTGTGGCGCTCGGCCAGCTCGTCGGCCACCTGCTCGATGCGCAGCCCCTTGGAGGCCAGCAGCACGATGAGGTGGTAGAACATGTCGGACGCCTCGTAGAGCAGGCGGTCGTCCGTGCCGTTGACGGCCTCGATAACGGCCTCCAGGGCCTCCTCTCCCACCTTCTGGGCCATGCGGTTGAGGCCGTCCTTGAAGAGGGAGGTGGTGTAGGAACCCTCCGGCATCTCCTCACGGCGGCGGTTGATGAAATCCTGCAGCTCGGAGAGGAAGAGCAGCGGGTTGGCGGCGTTCTCCTCCCCCCAGCAGGTATCCGTGCCGGTGTGGCAGACGGGGCCGTGCGGGGTCACGCGCACCAGCAGGGTGTCGTTGTCGCAATCCACCTTCATGTCCACCAGGTCCAGGAAATGCCCGCTGGTCTCGCCCTTGGTCCAAAGGCAGTTGCGGGAACGGCTCCAGAAGGTGACACGCTTCTCCGCGAGCGTCTTCTCGTATGCCTCCCGGTTCATGTAGCCGAGCATGAGGACCTGGCGGGTGGCGGCGTCCTGGATGATGGCGGGAACGAGCCCGCCGGATTTGTCGAAGTCGATGTCCATGTTAGTGATGCGGTTGTTGAAGTTGTTCAGAGGCGCACGCAAATGCCCTGCGCGCGCAGATATTGCTTGAGGTCCGGGATGGCTATTTCTCCGAAGTGGAAAACGCTGGCGGCGAGCGCGGCATCTGCGCGGCCTGCGGTGAAGGCATCCGCGAAATGCTGCATAGCCCCTGCCCCGCCGCTGGCAATGACGGGAATGCTGAGCTCGTCCGCCAGGCGGGCGAGGGCATCGTTGGCGAAGCCCTGCTTCACGCCGTCGTGGTTCATGCTGGTGAAAAGGATTTCCCCGGCACCGCGGTCGCAGACCTCGCGCGCCCAGTCGAAAAGCCCGCGCCCGGCGGGCACGCGGCCGCCGTTGAGGAAGCACTCCCACGCGCCGTCCGCGCAGCGGGCGTCGATAGCCACCACACACACCTGCGAGCCGAAGTGGGAGGCGATATCCTCCACCAGCCGCGGATTGCGCAAGGCAGCGGAATTCACGCTCACCTTGTCCGCCCCGGCATCCAGCATGCGCGCCACATCGGCGAGCTCATTGATGCCGCCGCCCACGGTAAACGGGATGGAGAGCTCGCGCGCCACGCGGCTCACCATGTCGGTGAAGGTCTTGCGGCCCTCATGGCTGGCGGTGATGTCCAGGAACACCAGCTCGTCCGCGCCCTGCTCGCTGTACGCGCGGCCCAGCTCCACGGGGTCGCCGGCCTCCCGCAGGTTCACAAAGTTGGTGCCCTTGACGGTGCGGCCGTCCTTGACATCCAGGCAGGGAATGATGCGTTTGGCTAGCATGGCGTGCGGCGGTTGAGAAGGGCGGGCAGGTCCAGCCGCCCCTCGTAGTAGGCTTTTCCGAAGACCACGGACGGAATGCCCGCCGCCTCCAGGGTGAGAATGTCCTGCGTGCAGGAGATGCCTCCGCTGGCTATCAGGCGGCATGCGGGATGCGCCTGCATGATGCCGCGGTACAGCTCCGTGTTGGGGCCGCCGAGCGTGCCGTCGCGCGAGATATCCGTGCAGAGCACGCGCGTGATGCCGTGCTGCATGTAGAAGGAGACGAACTCGTCCAGCGTCATGCCGCCGTCCTGCAGCCAGCCGTGGGTGCGGATGCGGCCGTCCTGAGCGTCCGCGCCCACAATGAAGCGGTCCGCCCCGAAGGTGCGCGCCCATTCCAGCAGGAGCTCCGGCTGCGTGGCGGCCAGGCTGCCCACCGTCACCATGGCTGCGCCGTGGTCGAACGCGGCGCGCAGGTCATCCACACGCTTGATGCCGCCTCCGAAATCCACTGTGAGGTTCGTTTGCGAGGTGATGCGCTCCAGCACATCCAGGTTGACGATATGCGAGGCCTTGGCACCATCCAAATCCACCACGTGCAGGCGGGTCACTCCCATATCCTCGAAACGCTTAGCCACATCTGCGGGGTTGGCGTCGTACTCCTTCTTGGCGGCGTAATCACCCTTGGTCAGGCGCACGCAGCGCCCGCCGATGATATCAATGGCGGGGATGAGCTCAATCATGGCAGAGGTTGATGAAGTTGGAGAGGATGCGCTCGCCCACGGGGCCGCTCTTCTCCGGGTGGAACTGGGTGGCGAAGAAGTTGCCGCGGCGGATGGCGGAGGCGTAGGTGGTGCCGCCGTAGGTGGTGCGGGCAATGGCATGCGCGCCGTCCGGCACATAGTAGCTGTGCACGAAATACACGAAAGAGCCCGCCGGCACGCCATCGAACAGGGAGGAGGACACCTCATCCAGCGTGTTCCAGCCGATGTGCGGCACCTTGAGCCGCTGCCCCTCCGCCGCGCGGAATCGCTGCACGCGCAAATCCGGGAACACGCCCAGACAGGCGGTATCTCCCTCCTCCGAATGAGCGCAGAGGAGCTGCTGGCCGATGCAGATGCCCAGCACGGGGCACGCAAGCGAACGGATGGTTTCACCCAGCCCGCTTTGCCGCAGGTGCGCCATGGTGGTGGCGGCCTCCCCCTGCCCGGGGAATACCACGCGGTCCGCAGAGCGCAGCACCGCGGGGTCATCCGTCAGCACGGGTTCCACGCCGATGCGCTGCAGGGCGTTGAGAACAGAGCGGATGTTGCCCGCATTGTACTTGACGACGGCTACCTTCATGGTGCTACAGGGTACCCTTGCTGGAGGGGAGGACGAGGTGGCGCACATCCCGCTGCGCGGCCATGCGGAGCGCGCGGGCCAGTGCCTTGAACATGCTTTCCGCCAGGTGGTGGGCGTTCTCACCGCGCGCGGAAACGGAGAGGTTCATCCGCGCGGCGTCGCTCAGGCTCTTGAAGAAGTGCATGAACATCTCCGTGGGAAGGCCGCCCACGCTTTCCGTGCGGAATGCCGCATCCCACTGCAGCCACGGACGCCCGCCGAAATCCAGCGCCACGCGGCACAGGCAGTCGTCCATCGGCAGGCAGTAGCCGTAGCGGGAAATGCCCAGCTTGTCGCCCAGCGCGCGGCGCAGGCAGTCGCCCAGCGCAAGCGCGGTGTCTTCCATGGTGTGGTGGGCATCCACCTGCAAATCCCCCTTGGCGCGTATGGTGAGGCCCATGCTGCCGTGGTGGGCAATCTGCTCCAGCATGTGGTCGAAGAAAGGCAGGCCGGTGGACACCTCGCACACACCGGGGCGGTCCAGCTCCAGCTTCACGAAAATGTCCGTCTCGCGCGTGGTGCGGTGCACCTCCGCAGAGCGCTCGCCCGCCACCACGATTTCCAGAATCTTTTTCCAATCCATCTCGCCGCCGATTTGGAGCGCGCGGCAGCCCAGGTTCTGCGCCAGCTGCACATCCGTGGCGCGGTCGCCGATGACGTAGCAGGCCTCCATATCGTACTCACCACCCATGTAGGCGGTGAGCATGCCGGTGCCGGGCTTGCGCGTGGGCGCGTTGTCCTCCGGGAAATGCGTATCAATGAGAATGTCATCGAACACCACACCCGCGCTCGCCAGCGTGTCCAGCAGCAGGCGCTGCAGGGAATCAAAGCATTCCTGCGGGTAGGCGGGCGTGCCGAGGCCGTCCTGATTGGTGACCATCACCAGCTCGTACCCGGTAAGCTCGCGGATGGCGGCCAGGGAGCGGATAGCACCGGGCAGGAAGGAGAATTTCTCCAAGGAATCCACCTGCTCGTCCTCCGGTTCGCGGATGATGGTGCCGTCGCGGTCGATGAAGAGTGCCTTTTTCATGATGCGGTGATTTCAGTAAGGGCAGCGAGCAGCTCGTCGTTCTCCTGCGGGGTGCCCACGGTGATGCGCAGGCAGTCCTCGCACAATTGGATGCGGCTGCGGTTGCGCACCACAATCCCCCGCTCCACCAGCGTTTCATACACGGCGGTTGCGTGGTCGATGCGCGCCAGGAAGAAGTTGGCATCGGATGCAAACACGCGGCGGCATGCAGGCAGGGCCGCCACCAGCTTCATCACGCGGCTGCGCTCGCGCAACAGGGTCTGCACCCAGGTATCCACCTCCGCGCCGCGGTCGAGCATCTCCAACGCGGCGCGCTGGGTGAGCGCGTTCACGTTGTACGGGTACTTGACCTTGTTGAAGTACGCAATGATTTGCGGGGATGCAAAGGCCATACCCAGACGGATGCCCGCGCTGGCCCATGCCTTGGAGAAGGTGGACAGGATAATCAGGTTGGGGAACTGCGCCATCAGCGGACGCAGCGTGGCCTGCGGTGCGAAATCGCCGTAGGCCTCGTCCACCACCACGATACCGCGGAAGCGCTGCAGCACCTTGCGGATTTCCTCATGCGGGAACAGGTTGCCGCTCGGGTTGTTCGGCGAGCACAGGAACAGCGCCTTGGTGGTGGCATCCGTGCATGCCAGCAGGGCATCTGCGGAGAAGGAGAAATCCTCCCCCAGGGGCACGGTGCGGTACTCCACGTTGTTGATATCCGCGCACACGGCGTACATGCCGTAGGTGGGGGCGGGGGCCGCCACGCTGTCGCGCCCCGGCGTGCAGAACACGCGGAAGACCAGGTCAATGGCCTCGTCGCTGCCGTTGCCCAGGAAGATGCACTCCGGCGCCACGCCCTTCACGGCGGCAATGCGGGCCTTGAGCTCGCGCTGCAGCGGGTCCGGATAGCGGTTGTACGGCGGGTTGTACGGGCTCTCGTTGGCATCCAGGAACACGTGCGCCTCATGCCCGGCGTACTCGTCGCGCGCAGAGCTGTAGGGGGCCAGGCTGCGGATGTTCGGGCGCACCAGCGCATCCAAATCAAAGGCTGCGGGCTTGCTCCCCTGCCCCACGGCGGCCAGGCGCAGTGTCATGGCGCGGGCGTGAGCATCCAGGGATTCGGCGGCGGCCATGGCCTCCACGGCGGGGCCGATGCTGCGCACGCCGTCCTCCGTGAGCTCTTGGAAAGTGGTCTTGCGGATGAAGCTGTCCAGGCAGAGACCGCCGAAGGAGCGGGCGTATCCGAGCGTGGGGAGCGTGTGGTTGGTGCCGCTGGCGTAGTCCCCCGCGCTCTCGCAGGAATAGTGGCCGATGAACACGGAGCCCGCATGCTGCACCTGCGCGGCTGCCGCGCGGGCGTCCGCCACGGCCAGAATCAGGTGCTCCGGCGCGTAGGAGTTGGTGAAATCCATGGCGTCTTGCCTGTCTGCCAGCACAATGATGCGGCTGTGCTCCAGCGCGCGGGCGGCAATCTCCTTGCGGGGCAGCTGCTCCAGCTGGGCGGCCACCTCCCTGTCCACGGCGCGGGCGAGTTCCGGGCTGTCCACCACGAGCACGGACTGGCTGTCCGGCCCGTGTTCCGCCTGGCTCAGCAGGTCCGCCGCCACAAAGGCGGGGTTGCAGGAGGAATCCGCCAGCACCTCCACCTCGCTGGGGCCGGCGGGCATGTCGATTCCCACGCCGGAGAGGGAGGCCAGCTGCTTGGCGGCCATCACATACTGGTTGCCCGGGCCGAAAATCTTGTCCACCCGAGGAACGCTCTGCGTGCCGCAGGCCATGGCAGCCACGGCTTGCGCCCCGCCAAGCTTGTAGATGGTGGTGACACCGCACAGCTGCGCGGTGAAAAGGATAACCGGGTTCACGCTGCCGTCCCTGGCGGGCGGCGTGCACAGCACCACCTGCGGGCAGCCCGCCAGGCGCGCCGGCACAGCCAGCATGAGCACGGTGGAGAACAGGGGCGCGGAACCGCCCGGCACATACAGGCCCACGCGGGAGATGGGCAGCCCGCGCTGCTCACACAGCACGCCGGGGGCAGTCTGCACGGAAACGCCGCTGAATTTCTGCGCGGCGTGGAAGGCGGCAATGTTGCCGTGCGCCAGGCGTATGGCCTGCTGCAGCTCCTGCGGCACCTGTGCGGCGGCGGCCTGCAGCTCCTGCGCGCTCACGCGGAAATCTTCCAGCTCCACATGGTCGAACTTGGATTCGTACTCGCGCAAGGCGGCGTCACCACGCTCGCGCACCGCTTCCATGATGGGACGCACCACTCCGAAAAGCGTGGTGACATCAAACGCGGGGCGCGCGGTAAGCTCCGCCCACTGCTCCCGCGGCGGCTCTTGGATGATACGCATGGTTACAGAATCATTTTTTCGATGGGCAGCACCAGGATGCCCTCCGCCCCGGCGGCCTTCAGGCGGCCGATGATTTCCCAGAAGCACGACTCGTCCAGCACGGTGTGGATGCTGCACCAGCCTTCCTGCGCCAGCGGCATCACCGTGGGGCTCTTGATGCCCGGCAGCACCGCCAGGATGGCGTCCAGGCACTCGCGCGGCGCATTCATCAGCACGTACTTCTTGTCAGCCGCCACCATCACCGCCTCCAGGCGGAACAGCAGCTCGTCCAGAATGGCCAGCTTCTCTGCGGAAAGGGATTTGTTGGCGATAAGCACGGCCTCGCTCTGCAGCACGGTTTCCACCTCACGCAGGTTGTTGCTCACCAGCGTGGACCCACTGCTCACGATATCGAAGATGGCATCCGCCAGGCCGATACCCGTGGAAATTTCCACGGAGCCGGTGATAACGTGTATCTCCGCGTGTACGCCCTGTTCCTTCAGGAAGTTTCGCAGAATAACGGGGTAGGAGGTGGCAATCTTGCGGCCCTCCAAATCCTGCACGCCGCCGTAGGCCTGCTCCTTGGGAAGCGCAATGGAAAGGCGGCAGCCGCCGAAGCCCAGGTTCTTCACAACCCGCGCATCAGCCTCGCGCTCGCGCAGCTCGTTCAAGCCCACCACGCCCACATCCGCCACGCCGTCCGCCACTGTCTGCGGAATGTCGTCGTCCCGCAGGAAAAGCACCTCCACCGGGAAATTCCGCGCGCTCGCCAAAAGCGTGCGCTTGGATGTGCTCACCTTGATGCCGGCCTCCGCCAGCAAGGCCATGGTGTCCTCATTGAGCCTGCCCTTCGATTGTACCGCTATGCGTATTCTGTCCTTCATTTCCGTACGCGCGTCTGCGCGCGCGGATGATACACGCACAACATGCTATCCGTCAAGCAAAATCAGCCGCTTTCGTTCGCGAATCTGCGGCATACGCAGCGGAGAAACAAAAAAAAGGGCGCACCCGCATATGGCAGGTGCGCCCTGAAAAAATGAAGAGAGAGAATTTTACTTGGAAGCCTTGGCAACCGTCTCCTTGAGATGCTTGCCAACCTTGAACTTCACCACCGTACGGGCGGGAATCGGCACGTTCTTGCTGGGATCCTTCGGGTTGCGGCCAATCTTGGCCTTCACCAGCTTCGGGGTGAAGGTACCGAAATTGCGCAGCACCACTCGGTCTCCGTTGGCAAGAGCCTCTGTAGACAGCTCGATGAGCTTCTGGATGATGTCCAGAACCTCGTTCTGCGTGAGCTTATTGTCCAAGTCCGCAGTGATGCGATTCACCATTTCTCTTTTAGTAATAGTCCTAGGCATAATTCACGTAATGGATTGTTCCGTGGGCATGGTACCACATGCAGGCCGAAAATGCACGCAAAATTCAGCATTTTTGAGCACTTTTCTTCTAACTGACGGATAATCAAAGTTCCGTTTTTGATTTTTTTGTTGACCTGATGGGAAAAAGTGGGCAAATTTGGGGCAGAAACATGCCTGCCCAATACAGTATAGAGCTGCAAAAGAGCCACGCGTTCCAACTGCGGGAGATTCTCTGCCGCCTCTCCTCTTTCTCAGCGGTGGAGAAGGAGTACGCCGACTATTGTTTCCAAGGGGACGATGTGGTGGTGGCATACTACCCCAAGAAGGGGCGCCTGCTGGTGCAAGGCAAGGGGGCGGATGACTTTGTGGAAGGCATCTTGAAGATTGCCGCCCCCCAGGGCAAGCAGGAGGGAACCGCCGCCCCCGCGCCCACCGCCGGGCTGGACACCCGCCCGCATTTCGGCATCGACGAAAGCGGCAAGGGAGACTATTTCGGCCCGCTGGTGATAGCCGGAGTGTACAGTGACGAGAACACCGCCGCCAAGCTGCTTGCCGCCGGCTGCCGCGACAGCAAGCAGGTGGGGGACGACACGCGCATTCACGCCATAGCGCAGAAAATCAAGGGCATTCCCGGAGTGGCCTGGGAGATTGTGTGCATAGGCCCCAAACGGTACAACGAGCTTTACGCGGATTTCAAGAACCTGAACCGCCTGCTGGCCTGGGGGCACACCCGCGTGATGGCCAGCCTGCATGAAAAGGTGCCCGCATGCCCGCGAGCACTGAGCGACCAGTTTGCCAACCCGCGCGTGCTGCAACAGGCGCTGCGCCAGAGGAACATTCCCCTGCAACTGGAGCAACGCACCAAGGGTGAGAGCGACATTGCCGTGGCAGCCGCCTCTATCCTGGCGCGCGACCGCTTTGTGCAGTGGATGAAGGATGCGGCGGCCGCCGCCCAATGCGAGCTGCCGCTGGGCTGCGCGCCCCATGTGGAAAAAGCCGCCCGCTCATTCCTGCAAAAATATGGCGCGGACCGCCTGGGAGATGTGGCCAAGCTGCACTTCAAAGTCACCGCGCGCATCATGAAATAGCGCGCGGCGCGCCATTCCCCCCTTACATGGGCAGGTCCCCGGTGGGCGGGGTCCAGCGGTCCGGGTTGGCCTGCGGCTGGGCGGCGGGGTCATCCTCCCCGGTGCCGGTGGCCGTGGTGGTCTTGTTGGCATCCGTATCCACCACGGGGGTGCCGTCCGTCTCGTAGGACGAGGGGTCGATGGAGGTGGTCTTCTCCTCCCGGGCGGGGGTGCGCGGAGCTATCAGCTTGCCCTTGCGGGCCTTCGGCTGGGGAGAACCCTCCACCACCTCGAAATCAGACATGTCAACCATGTCGTCCAGCCCGAAGGCGTAACGGACGACATCCGGCAGCTTGTCCTTCACCAGCTGGGTGACGGGGAAGCGGGTCTGCCCCTCCGGCGTGCGCAGGGTAATGAGGTTGCCCTCCAGGCGGTGGATGACAGCGTTGTTGTAGCGTTTGCCGGTGGTGGTGGTGGCATCACCGATGGGGAGACCGGGCAGCAGGCCCTTGGCCACGCTGCGGGAGGTCTTGTCCTCCTGGCGGATTTCATGCTGCAGGGCGAGCACGCGGGAGTGGAAGGAGTTGATGGATTCCTTCTTGTCTGCAATCTGGCGGTTGATCTGGCCGAGCTGGGCATCCAGCGCAGCGTCCCTCTTGCGCATGCGGAGCTGCTCATCCGCCTTGCGGGCCTGCTCCTCCAAGGCATCGCGGCGCTTGGAGAGGTCCACATGCTCCGCCATGGCAATCTCCATGGGGGTGGGCACGCGGTACTGCTGCATGCTCTTGTTCACATACCAGGCGCCGCCGGCCAGCACGGCCACCAGGGCCGTCACCAGCGTGCAATCCAGCACAATGCCGGACCAACTGCGCCGCTTTTCACCGCGGAAATCAAGATCCACCGGGCCGGCCAATTGCCCCTGGGGCTCGGCGGACACCTCCACCACGGTAGAGGGAACCTCTCCCGCGGAATTCTGTTCGGCGGGCATTTCCACCACCACGTTCTGTTCAGGTTCCTGGCTCATCTCTGGCTGGCGCTGTTGGCTATTTCATTCTGGAGCATGCGGAAGGATGCGCGGAAGGCGCTCAGGCGGTCCTGCAGCTCAATCACGCGCAGCTTCATCTCCGTCTCCCGCGCATTGGCTTCATCCAGCCTGCGCACGGCATCCGCCAGCTGCTCCTCCTTGCCGGCAATTTCTTCCGTCAAATCCGCCGTGTCCGAACCGGCACGCGCTATCACCTTTTCCATGGAGGCAATCTCCTTGCGCAGCTCCGCGTTCTGCTTGTGCACCGCGCGCAGCTGCTCCGGGGATGTTGTCTTGGGTGTGCAGGAGACCACCGCAGCAGCCGCCAGCACAGCACATACCGTCATTACAGATTTCACGCGTGCATTCTGCCCCATCCGCCCCCATCCGTCAAGCAGCTTTTGCGTCAAACGCATCATTTCCAGCTTGACTTGCCCATCAAATTGTGGTATACGGCACCAATTGCAACCCAGCTCTCACCCATGACTTCGCCCTTCCCCAAACTCACCTTCATCGGTTGGGACAGCCCCGCCATCAACCTGGTAGCCAAAAGGCTTTGCCTATACTTGGAGAAGGACCCAACCTCCCTATGCGGCACCCTGCTGGTAGCTCCCACCGCGGAAAGCGGGCGGCGGCTGCGCGAGTACACGGCAGCTCTGGCAGGCAAGCCCGTACTCATGCCGCGCATCACCGTGCCGGGCTCCCTGCTGCAGGCAGACGGCTGTGCCACCCCCATGCAAGTCCGCGCCGCCTGGACAAAAGTGCTCGCGGAGCATCCTGTCCACGAGCTCTGGCAGGAGCTTTTCCCCAACACACCGCCGAAGGGCCACGAGGAAGATTGGGTGGCTGCGCAGGCTGCCGACTTTGAACGTCTGGAGGCACAGCTGGAACAACATTTGGTCACCAGGGAGCGGCTCATCAATGCCCTCAGGGCCCCGGAGTACGCCCACGTGGCAGAGGAGGAAACCGCACGCTGGAACCAATATGAAGACCTGGCGCGCGCCGTGGCCGGACAGCTGCACGAATGGGGCCTAGTCTCTCCGGCAGAGGCGCGCCGGGCCCGGCTTGAAAACCTGCGCAGCGAAAATATTCCCAAGCGAGTAGTACTGGCATGCCTGCCGCAGCTCACAAACCAAAACCGCCAGTACCTGAAAGCTCTCATGGCCCTGGGCTGCCCCGTGGAAATCTGGGTGAACGCACCCGCGGACATGGCCAACCGTTTCGATGCCTTCGGGCAGCCCCGGCACGATGAGAGGGTGGACTCCTGGCTCACCTGCACCATTCCCTTGCCGGACTCCTGCATCGAAGTGGCCGCCCACAGCAGGGACATGGCCTCACGCATCATCCACCGCCTTGCAAACATGCCCGAAGCCAGCCGGTGCGGGGTGGCCCTGGGCGCTTTGGATGCCGACTGCCTTCCGGATATGGAAACAGCCTTTGCCAATGCAGGATGGCGCATGCTCTCCCCCGGCGGCAGGGTGGCCGCTGCCAGCGCGGCCGGGCAACTGCTCGGCCAACTGCAAGACTGCGCGGACGCCCAAGCCGGGGCAGATGCCAAAGCAGCCGCAGCTCTACTGCGTAACCCACTGCTCCAAAATATGTTCTACCCCCGGGACAAGGGGCGTGTCCAGCGTTTTTGCACAATGCTGGATGCCATTGAGCAGCAGAAATTCCCGGCCACGGCCAAGCATCTGCTCACCCTAATTGAATCCGCCTGCCCCACCGGCACCGGAGAAGAGGCGGAGAGACGCCAGAACGAGGGGGCCGTGCAATACGCCCGATACATCATCGGGAGACTTATGGCAGGAATGCACAGCGGCGGTGATTTGCTAGGAACGCTCCGCGAACTGGGAAACGCCTTGTCTCCGGGCGCATCCTTGCAGGAAACACCATACGGCAGGCTCCTGGCAGCGCTTTCCTCTACCATTCTGGAATACGCCACTCTCATCATCAATGAAAAGGGCTGCCTGCGCTCCGCCCACACGACCCTCTCCATCATCCGTTCCCAAGTGGCGCAGGCCTCCATCACCGAACTCACACACGAGGATGCGGATATTGATGCCCTGGGCTGGCTGGAACTGCCCTTTGCCCCGGGTGCGCACCTGGTGCTGGCGGGGCTCCACGAGGGCTGTGTGCCCGAGGCTCCCAGGGTAGATGCCTTCCTGCCGGATTCCCTGCGTCGGAAATTGGGGATGGCATGCCACGCCCAGCGCAACGCCAGAGACAGCTTCATCCTTTCCGCGCTGGCCGCCGGGCACAGGGACAAGCTGCATGTTTTCATACTTGCGGAAAAACCGGACGGCAGCCCCGCCACTCCCTCCTCCCTCCTGCTGCGCACGGACGGCAGCCTGGTGGAGCGTATCCACACGCTCTTCCAGCACCCGGAGGCTCCGCTGGCCGTTCCCGCATACGAACGCGGCAACTGGCATGCGGGAGCCGGATGCCTGCGCAAGCCGTCTACATCCCCCGCTCCGGAACACATTAACCTGCTCAAGGAGGGAGCCACAAGCAGATGGGCTGACGGGGAAAAGGAATTCTCCCCCTCCCGCATCAATGAGTTCCTAGCCTGCCCGCTGCGATTCTGGATGAAGGAACTCCTCGGGCTCAGCCCCGGGGATGCCTACCAAGAGAACACTGGAGCCCTCTCTGCACCGGACTTGGGCAACCTGGTGCACGAAACGGTGGAGCTGTTTGCAGCCTCACACTCCGGACGGGACAGGGACTGCACCTGCGCCCCGCCTGACGAGGAGCTCCTGGCTCGCGACATTGTGCGTATCTTCGACTCCCGGCTGCGAGAGACGTTGGGAGAAGACGTGCCCCCGAGTATGAAACCGCTCTACAACACCTACAAGGCCAAGCTTGAGGACCTGGCCAAACTCCACGCGGCAGACTTGGCGGCCGGATGGGTGGTAACCGCCACGGAACAAGAAGCGCATTGGTTGATGGATGGGAAATATCCGTTCAAGCTGAGAATCGACCGCTTGGATGAAAACCGCATCAGCGGGGACTTGCGCGTCATCGACTACAAGACGGGCCGCACCCTGCCGGAAGATGCCCACCTGGAGGGCATGGCACCGGAAAACGCGGAAATGTACCAGGCACGCCTGCCGGAAATACCGCTGCTGCAGCGGGAAGACGGCAACTTGGCGCGCTGGAAAAACGTGCAGCTTCCCCTGTACAAGGCCTGCATGCAGGATTGCCACCCCGGCAAGGCCGTTCATATAGGCTATTTCATGATAACCAAGGGAGTGGAGCCCGTGCAGTATGTTGAGTGGGATATCAGCGCGGAACAGGAACGCAGTGCCATGGATTGCACCCGCGGTGTGGTTTCCATGCTGCGCAGCGGGCGCGGGCTGTATGCAGCGGAGGATTTGGGCTATGCCGCCAAATACTCCGAATTTGGGGCCTTGGCGGCAGAAGGCAACCTGAAACTGATGCTCAACCTGCCGGATTTCACCCCCAACGCCCAATGACCATGCCCACCACCTTCACAAGCTCCATCATCTCCGCCTCCGCCGGCACCGGGAAAACCTACCAACTGGCCACACGCTTCATTGCACTGCTGGCGCTGGGCGAGGCCCCGGAAAGCATGATTGCCCTCACCTTTGCCCGCAAGGCAGCACACGAATTCCGCGAACGTATCCTGAAAGACCTCGCTGCCGGGGCTTCCGGAGATGCGGGGGCCGCTGCTCTGGCGGACCGCATCCGCAAAGCCTGGCACGGGAATGAAGGTGCGCCGCCGCTCGCTCCGGGTATCCGAGAGTCCAATCACCCGCTGGACAAGCAAGCCTTCACCCTTATGCTTCAGCGTGTGGTTGCGGCCATGGCGCGCACCCGTCTTTCCACGCTGGACAGCTTCTTCACCTCCATCCTCTCCTCCGGCAGGGCAGAGCTCGGCGTGGGTCAGTTCGCCCAAATCGGAGAGGAGGAAATGCCCGGCATCATCCGGCGGGTCACGGACACCATGCTCTATGAAATCTCCCAGGATCAGGCTGCCGCGGAATCTTTCTCGGAAATCATCGAAGCCCTGGCCGGGGAAGACAAGCTGACACCGCACCAGGCATTTGCCAAGTTCGTATACGCCTTCCTGGATGAATTCGTGGATGGCGGTTGCAACACTGAGCTTTGGGGCAACCATACAGCCTTCAACCTACCGGCACCATGCTGCCCGGAGAAGCGCAGCCTCGCCAAACGCCAGGAGATAACTGCTGCCCTGAACAACGCATACGGGGGCAATCCCCCAGGCAAGTTGGCAACCGCCGTGGGCAAAGTGATTGCCGGCAAGCTGCCCAACAAGGAGGAATTCCTCGCCTTGCAGAAAGCTGCGGCAGAGTCCGGCGAAAGCGCCGGGGCCCTTGCCGCCACCCTCTCCCAACTGGAGGAGGAAACGCGCCAGCTGGCACTCTGGCAATGCGTGACCCGCAGCCGTGCCCTCGCTGGGTTCCTCATGAAGTACTTCCAGTACTACACGGCAGATGTCACCAATTGTGGCAAGTTCGGATACTCCGACATCACCCGCAGAATCCCCATCCTGCTGGAAGGGGACGGTGCCCGCGAGCGCCTGGACTACAGGCTGGACAACCGCTACCGCCACTGGATGCTCGATGAGTTCCAGGACACTTCCGAGATTCAATGGCGCGCCTTGAAGCCCCTGACGGAGAATCTGGTTTCAGAAACTGCCGCCGCACCGGACAGGAGCGCGGAGCGCAGTCTCTTTGTTGTGGGAGACATCAAGCAAAGCATCTACCAGTGGCGCGGCGGCAAACCCTCCATCTTCAAATCACTTCTCACAAACGAACCGTGGTGCAGGGCCTTGCAGCCGGTGGATATGAACCGGAGTTGGCGCTCCGCCCCCTGCATCATGGACTTTGTGAACCGCACCTTCCGGGATTTCCCCCAGGTCAAGGAGCACCGGTCCGCCCCCCCGCTTCAAAACGCCCCGGGATACGTGGGGCTCTACACCTGCTCGAACGGACGCAAGACGCCCACCCCCCAGGCTTGCGAGATCATCCGGGAAATCCTGGAAAGCCTGCCTATTGGGGAAAAGCAGATGAGCGTGGGCATCATTGTGCGCAAAAACGATACCGCCGGGCAAATATACGAGTACCTCAAACAGCATTTCGGGGACACCCTGCCCATCTACCTGGACGGCTTGGCGCAAAGCGTGGTGAACAACCCTCTGGGCGAGGTGCTGCTCGCCTTTTTCCGCTGGCTTGCACATCCGGCGGATTCATACAGGGAGGCAGAGTTCAAAACCTCTCCGCTGGGAGCATGCATGCAGGGGGGGGAGCTTCTCTGGAGCCACTGGCAGCAGGAAACGGAACGCGGGGGATACGCCGCCGTGCTCCGTTGCTTCAAGGAGAAGCTGGCAGCCAACGGTTTCGTGCTCAGCCAACACCACGAGGCCGTGCTTGACCTCTGTATCCGTGAAGCAATCGCCTTCGATGCCCGCGGAGGAACCACCGCAGACTGGATCACCAGGCTGGAAAACCTGAGCTGCGCCGTCGTCCCGCCCAAGCATGCCGTTCACATTATCACCATCCACAGAAGCAAGGGGCTGGAATACGATGCCGTCATCCTCCCCTTCATCCAAGTGCCTGCCCAAAGCGCTTTCTTCCTCTCCAACAATGTGGACAGGTTGAACGCCCCGGACGGCAGCATCCTGGTACCGCAGAAACAAGGGGCCAGTGCCCTGGCGGCCATGTGGCCGCAGCTTCAAGCCAGCCTGGACACAGCGGAACAGGCAGCCAACGAAGCCGGGCTGAACGAACTCTATGTGGCACTCACTCGCGCCGCCTACGCAAACTACATCATCATGCACGCGAGTCTCAAGCCGGGCAACAATTCCTTCGGCGGCATCATCAAGAATTCCCTGCCGGATTCCGATGCAGGGCAGCTCGCCAACACCGGCTTCCTTGAATACGGCGAGAAGGATTGGTTCCTGACCGCCGGGTTGAAGGACAGACCCGCCCCTGAGCGCGGTGATGCTGCGCCGGTCGTGCTGCCCAAGGCTGCTCCCCGCCGCAGCAGGAAATCACCATCCAAAGCGCATGATGCAACCATCCAGGAAAACGAGATGCCGCAATCCGCGCCGCATACGGAGGATGGCTTTGCCCCCGCCGAGTTCGGCACCCTCGTGCACGCGCTCTTTGAGCAAGTGGGGCACTGCGGCAACGCGCCGCTGCCGCCATGGGCAACCGCTCCGGCGAACGATGCGCAACGCGTGGTGGCAAAAGCCTTGCAGCAGCCGGATATCCGCGCCCTGCTTTCCCCTCCTCCCGGTTCCCTCATTCTGCGGGAACAGCCGGTGGAAGCCGTGAGCGGCGGCTCCTGGACCTCTGCCGTCATCGACCGCCTCACCCTGTTCCGCCATGGAGAATCTGTAACCGGCGCCCATATAGTGGATTACAAAACAGACCGCCGCGGGGATGCCGAGCCGCAGGAGCAGGATGCCGCACTCGTAGAACGCCACGCCCCTCAGCTGGCAGCATACCGGGACCTGGTATGCAGGGCTTTCTCCCTTCCACGGGAAAAAGTGTCCGCCACCCTGCTTTCCTGCCCGCGGGAAGGAGAAGCCAGACTGGTTCAGGTATTTTAATGACCAGGCCGGATTCAACCGTTGGTGAGATAGCCGCGGTCAGGGTGCCACCCGAACGCGGCCGCAACGGGAACCGGGCGTTGACCCAAAAGGAGATTGAACCCTTGGTGTTTCCGTGGTAGAATGCGCGTGCGATATGACCCTGCAGGAGCTCAGAGACGAAATCAACCGGATTGACGCCACCATCATGGAACAGCTCAAGCTGCGCGCGGCACGCGTGCACGAGGTGGGAGAGATCAAGCAGCGCACCAACACCCCGGTGTTTGTACCGGAGCGTGAAAGCGCGCTCATGGCGCGGCTCATGGAGCTGAATGCGGGGGTGCTGCCGGAAAAGGGAGTGAAAGCCATCTGGCGGCAGATAGTGAGCTGCTCCTGCATGATGGAGGGCGGCATGCGCGTGGGCTACCTGGGGCCGGAGGGCACCTGGAGCCACCAGGCCGCGCTCAGCCGTTTCGGTGATTGCGCCACGCTCACCCCGTTCTCCAATTTCGCCAACATCTTCTCCGCCGTGGAGCGGGAGGAGGTGGACTACGGCGTCATCCCCATCGAGAACAGCACGGACGGCTCCGTCTCCCAGGCCATGGACAACTTTGCACACACGCACCTCTACATCTGCGCGCAGATGGAGCAGCCGGTGCAGAACTGCATCATGTCCAACGCGGAGCGGGAGGATATCCGCATCATCTACTCCCACCCGCAGGTGCTGGGGCAGTGCCGCAACTGGCTGCAGAAGAATTTCCCGAAGGCGGCGCAGATACCCACCGTCTCCACCACCGTGGCGGCCCAGATAGCCGCAGAGAAGGTGGAGGAGGGGGCGGCCGCGCTCGGCTGCCCCGTGGCGGCGGGGCTCAACGGCTTGAAGGTGCTGGAGCGCAATATCCAGGACAAGGCCTCCAACGCCACGCGCTTCGCGGTCATCGGCCACCAGAAGACGCAGCCCAGCGGCAGGGACCGCACCACCATCTGCTTCACCGTGCCGCATGTGGCGGGCGGGCTGGTGGAGGTGCTGCAGCATTTCAAGGCGCACGGGGTAAACATCCTGAGCCTGGATTCCCGCCCCACGCGGGACACCGCCTGGGAATACCTGTTCTATGTGGATGTGGCGGGGCATGAGCTCGAGAGCCCGCTCTCCGACTGCCTGGAGGAATTGCGCCGCCAGTGCCCCATGTTCAAGGTGCTCGGCTCCTACCCGGAAAACTGAACCATGTCCTTCACCTACCAGCAAGCGGAAAGCCTGATGCTGCACTCCATCCGCAGCGGGCGCATGCCGCACGCCATCCTGCTCACGGGCACGCCGGGGGCGGGCACGCACCGCCTGGTGCTGGCCCTGGCGGCAGAGCTCAACGGTGCCTCCGCAGACAGCGTGGAGGGCCTGCGCCACCCCATGTGCCGCGTGCTGCGCCCCAGCTCCAAGACCCGCCGCATCCTCATTGAGGACGTGCGCGGCATTGAGCCCTTCCTGGCGCTCAAGGCGGAGGCGGGAGACACCAAGCTCGTGGTAATCCTGGATGCGGACCGCATGAGGGAGGAGGCGGCCAACGGGTCCCTGAAACCGCTGGAGGACCCCCCGCCGCAAACACTCATCATCCTGGTCACGGAGCAGCCGAGCCGCCTGCTCACCACCATCCTTTCCCGCTGCGTGCGGCTCAACCTGCGCGCGGCGGACAGCGGCCTGCACCTCAGCGAGGTGCAGCGCCTCTTCCTGCCAGCCGTGGCGGCC
>JAZUGI010000142.1:0-8305 GCA_045641125.1 Akkermansia sp. | reverse complement strand
GCAAAAAGGAAGCACTTTGCACGGAGAAACGAGGAAAAGAAGCCCGCCCTGCGGGATGCAGGGCGGGCCAAATTACCTAGTGAACCGTGCAGGCAATCAGGGATTCACCAAACCGTCATCCGGGAAGAGGCCCGGGGTCGTGGCGGGGGTGGCATCCGTGCTGCCGGAATCGCGGTGGCGGATCGGCTTGCCCAGCGGGTCAAGGATCTCAGCCGTCACGAAGACCATCAGGTTCTTGCGGATGTGGGATTCCACGTTGCTGCGGAAGAGACGGCCGATGAAGGGCAGGTCGCCAAACACGGGCACCTTGTCTTCCACCTTCTGCACCTCGTCCTGAATCAAACCACCGATGGCGATGGTGTGACCATCATACACGCAGGGGTTGGAGTTGATGTAGCGGCGGCTGAACACCGGCATGTCGATACGGTTCTCAGTCAGCACGATGTGCTCGATTTCCGTTTCGTTGGCAATACCAGCCGTAATCGGGGAGCCGTAGTTCACGAAGCCTTCGAACTCGACCACGCGGATCTCGAAGCGCTTGAAGTGAATGATATCACCCTCACCCTCCTTGAGCGGGTCAATCTGGAAGCGCATCATGATACCGACGTCTTCCACGGCCCAGTCATCCGGGTTGGCGGGAGCAGCCACGGGAAGGCCGCCGCCACCCCAGTTGCCGTTGTTGCCGTTGTTGTTGCCGTTGTTGTTGTTACCACCGCTCTGAATCTGCGGTGCTTCGTAGGAGATCGGGTAGACGAAGCGGCGAACCACCTCAATCTTGGCGCAGCCTTCCTCATCATCCTGGGCCTGCATACGCTCATCCGGGGCGGGAGCGAACTCCATCGGCTCGTCACCGCTGATCACCAAGCTCGGGGCAGACATCACATCCACGCCCTTCTTCTGGGAAAGGCCGCGCATGATCATCTGGTAGGAGCCGGAATCAAAGATACCGGAGAGGGACAGGATGCCGGGAGCGGCACTGGTGGACTGGGACTCGCCCGCGGAACCGGACTTGATCAGGTTGTCCAGCGTGTTGGCTGTGACAGCGCCTGTGCCCGAACGGTTACCACCGGTCACCAGGCCGTCGCCCAGCGTGCTGGTGTTGATACCGTCCTTCAGGATGGAGTTGGCACCGGCCACGTGACGGTTGATGGGCCAGGAACCCTCGCCATTGTAGTTGTTGGCGAAAGCGGAGCCACCGGAGGAGACAAAGTCCGTCACCGTGCGCAGCGGGTTGGAGTTGGTGCCGTTCACGCCACCGAGGTAGGTGTTGCCGGAGTTGTTGACGGAGAAGGGATTGACGACCCAGTCGAAGCTGAGCTCCTCCTCGTTGGTCTGGGAGATTTCCACAAACTTGGCGCTCACCTTGACCATCTTGGGCATGTTCTGGCGGTAGGTGTTCACAGCCTCCTCCACGGTATCGAGCTCATCCTCCGTGTTGTAGACGGTGAGCATGCCCGTGGCGGGGGAGTACTTGGCAGAAGAGCCCTGCGGGAAGTTCACACCCATGTTGATGAGGGCGGCCTTCGGGTCAATCTTGGCGGACTTGTGGCCGCTGTCGGAGGTGAAATCGTCATCCCCGCTATCCTCCTCCTCATCACCGCTGGACTGGAAGAAGGCGGAGCGCACCTGCCACTGGCGGCGGCTCATGCGCTGGGAGGCGGCACCCTTCTGGTACACCACCACGGCGCTGTCTTCCACTCGCATGTCGCAGTTGGCCTGGGAGCACATGCGGCGCAGCAGCTCGGCTGCGGAAAGGTCGCTCATCTTGAGGGAGGAAATCACCGCAGGGGCAATCGGGGCAGCCACGGCCACAGGGCCGGCGGAGGATTCCTCCTCCTCATCCTCGCTGTCCTCCTCGTCCTCGGAGTCTTCGTCATCGGAGGAGGTGGAAGCCTGGGCGGCGGGGGCAGCAGCCTGCTGAGCCTTCTCGAAGATGAAGTTCAAACGCACACCCTGCTTGCGGGCCTCGGCACGCAGGAAGTCGAGCGCGTCCTCCATGGGGGTGTCCTCGAAATTGACGGAGGCGATGTGCATGCCGTTCAGGGCCTCGGTGTTGCGGAGCACATCCGGGGAGATGACCACGCCACCGCCCGTGTTGCCGTAGGACAGGTCAGCCGGGGCATCTGTATCGGCGTTCAGGGAATCCCAAGTGGAGTCCACCTCTTCCAGGGCCTTGGCGCGCACAGCGTCATGGGCGCTGGCGTAGTACTTCATCTTGCGCTTGCTCACAGCCTCCTGGCCGCGGCGGGCAGCAATGTTGTACTTGTCAATGCGCAGCACGCGGGCAAACTCGGCGTACGCCTTGTCAAAGTCGCCCAGGTCATAGTAGCCGTAGGCGAGGGTGAGCAGGCGGTTCACCTCGTCCACGTTCTTCACGTGCTCGGGGGTGAGGGCGGGGTTGTTGCGAATCGGGTCGCGAAGAAGGGAAAGCTCCTGGCGGGCGCGCTTGTTGTTGGGGTCACGCACCAGCACGTCGAGCAGAAGCTGCTCGGCATCATCGTAGCGGCCTACGCGGGAGTATTCGATAGCAACGGCGATGGAAGCATCACTGATGCTCTTGATAATGAAGTCCTGCCACTTGGCGGTTGCAGGAGCCTTGGGGATTCTCTTCCATGCCTCCTGGTACTTCTCCAGAGAGAGAGCATACTTCTTGTCGCGGTAGGCGGTGCGGCCTTCCTCCAGCAGAAGCAGGGCTTCCTGCGTCTGGGCCTGGCGGCGGGCGGATTCGCGATAGTTGATGCTTTCCTGCACAGCGGCGGGAGCCTGTGCGCTGATGGCCTGCTGCGTGGCAACAGGGGTGTCAACGTACACGGCGGAGGGGCCAACCTCGCTCACACCTGCGGAAGTGGAGGGTGTGATGTAGCCGTCTGTAACGTAGCCGGTATCAACAGCGCCGCCGCGGCGCGCAGCATTGATGCTCTGCGCGGGCATAACGGCAGCCTGCGGCTGATCCGGAGCAGGGATGGAAACCGTGGATTGCGCCTGCACGTAGGGGCAAGCGGCAGCCACAGCCATGAGAATCATTGTTCGCTTTGCGATGATGAGAGGTGCGTGGTTCATGGTAATGTCTAATTTATGCCAGATTTTTGTTGGGTTGTAAAGTCTACAATTCAATTTTTTTTGATTTTCTGCTCAAAAAGGTGGATTTTATTCTTCAGAGGTCTTGATTTTTGCCTTTGGGACAGTGATGGGAGCCTGAGCGCCGGAGGGGGTGACGTCCACACCGCCGGCGGGATTGGTGCCGGTGAAGGTGGCCTTCAAGTCCTTGCCGTTGCCGGCACCGCCGGGAATGGTGAACTCCGCGTTGAGTTCAGCCTTCAGGGTACCTTCCGGCTTGCCGAGCGCGCTGCCCGCGGTGACGCGGAGCGTGGCGGTGGTGTCGCTGATGAGGTGGCCCTTGGCGGCATCTCCCTTGAGCGATGCGTTCGGCGTACCGGCGCGCACGGTGAATTCCTTCTCCGTGCCCGCAGTCTCGGTATCGAGCACGCGGATCACGTTCTCCTCCACCATGTCGTCTGCAAAGCCGGGGAAGGACTTCTTCTCGTATCCGACGAGCTTGAAGCGCTTTGAATCCTTGGCAGAGAGGCCGAAGGTCTCACCCACCTTGACAGTGACCTTGTTGACCACAGTCTTGCCGTCCGGGCCCAGGATGCGGATGTTGGCATCAGTGGGGGAGAGGGTGGGGTCTGAGTTGAGGTTGTCCGTGGTGATGGTGGCGCGGGCGGTGGTGAGCTTCACGAGCTCCATCTTGGGCGCGCAGCCGGGAGCGAGCACGGCAGGGTAGCTGGCGGGGTCCGCCGGCTTGGTCTGCGCCTTGTACTCCTCGCCGTTGCTGAAGCCGTCGCCATCGCTGTCAAGCGTCAAGCCGTCTGCGCGGCCGAGAGCCTCTGCAATGCCGTTGACCACAAACCAGGGATTGGGCACATCCGCGTGAATGCTCTTGGACTGGGGGTCGTAAATGTCCACCACCAGGTTCTTCTTCTGATCGTCCGCAGCAAACTGCCAGAGTTCCGTGGAGAAGAAGAGGGGAGCCAAGCGGGGCTTGCCGTTGATGGTGGCGCCTTCCGGAGCGGTATCCGCCACCTTGCGGTCCTGCTGCATGTCGGCGCGCATCTTCTTGGCGGCATCGGAGAGCGTCTTGTTCACCTTGCCGGAATCCACGCTGGTGTCCGGGGTCTCCACCTTGTTGGCGGAGGAAAGGTAAATGCCCCAGCCGCCCATAGCCAGGCCAAGGAGAATGCCGGTAAAGAGAATCTTGTTTCCGGGATTGGATTGTTCTTCCATAGTAAACGGTCGGTTGAGGGTTACTTTTTCTTCGTGTTGTTGAAATAGAGCACCTGGAAGGTCATGTGCACGCGGGCGGTCTCATCGTCCTTGCCGGTGAGCTGCACCGCCACGGTGCGGGCGGGCGGGGCCGCGGCCTCCGTATCCCCGCCTTCGTCACCGCCGGCCAAGTCGTCCCCCTGCACTTCTGCGGTGGTGGGAGGCGGCGTGTAGGCCGCCACGGGCGGCAGGTTGTCCTTGCCCTGCACGGCAAGCCCGGTAATCATGAGGAAGTATTCCTTGTCCTCCATGACTTTGTTGATAATCTGCGGAAGGCTTCCGCGCTTGGCCTCGAACGCCACTTGGAAACGCAGCGGGAAATACTGCGCGGGCTTCTTGTTGTCCAGGCTGGCCTGTTCCGGCAGTTCCTCGCAGTACACCTTCTCCAGGGATGCCACGCCGGAATTGAGGATGTCCTCCACCACGCGCTTCACGGCCTGGTGCTGGAAGGCGAGGAAAGGCACCTGGTCCTTGGTGGGGGCGGCGGTCTTGAGCGTGGTCATGCCCATGTCCTCCGCCGGTCGGCTCAGCGTGATTTTCTTGTCGGCGGCCATGGTGCGCACGGCGGCGATATCGGCCAGCAGCTGCTTCTGGAACTCCTGTGCGGTGATCTGGGGCTGGCCGATGCAGAAGGAGGCGTACTTGTTGAACGCCTGCTGCATATCGTTACCCACGGCGGTCACCTCCTTGAATGCGGCGGTGAGGCTGTCGAGGTTCTGCTTGGTGGGCGTGGTGTCCTGGTTGGCGTAGTCCTGGAAACGCTCGCTGATTTCCGTGAGTTTGGCCTGAGTCTCCTCGTACTCCTGGTTCTTGGAGAACCCGAAATAGGTAATACCCACAAAGGCAAGGCCCATCACGGATGCCAGCGTCACCACTCGTTTGTTGTCACTAATACTCATTGTCGTAAATTGGCTGGGGTTATTTGTTCTCGGCGGGGTCGAGCTCGGGAATCGGGATGGGATTCTTCAGCGGCATCACCATCATGAACTTCTCCACGTACGGCGGCAGCTTGTCCTTCGCGGATTTCGCGTTTACAAACTGGAAGTAGCAGTTCAGGTCCTTCTGCACCTTCGCGGAATCATAGGAGAACAGGGATTCCGGCGTTTTCTCCGTGAAGTGCGCGGAAACCATGTCGTACACCGCCTGGCGCTGATCCGTGGTCTGGTCGTTGTCCACGGGCTTGATGGTGTAGCCGCTCACATAGATGGCGGTCACTGCGGGGGCCTTCTTGCGGTTGGCGGGGTTGGCGTCCTCCGGGGCCTTGTTGATGGCGGAGTTGATTGCGGCGTTTCGGCTGCCGTTCATGTCGATGAGCTTCACACCCTTCACATCGCTGGATTCGGAGAGCGTGTTGTTCTCCACATCGTAGTTGATGAGCGGGGAGAACTCCTGCACCCAGAACTTCACGGAAGCGCAGTTCTCGGAGAGCTGGCGCAGCACGTCCGCGTAGGCGGAGCGCATGCTGTAGAGCTCGCTGAGCTTGCTGACATCGCGCATGGCCTTGTCATAGTTGCCCTTCACGGTGGTGAGGCGGTTGTTCACGGCCTCCACCTTCTCATCTGCGGGAAGCGCCTTGCGGAGCGCCTTGGCGGCATCGGAAGCGGATGCAGATGCGTTGTAGGCAAAGATGGAGGCACCGAGCAGGGCCACCACGCCACCGACAATCACCTTGGGCAGCTGCGCCTTCTCCGCGCGGTCCTTGCCCACACTCGTGGGAACAAGGTCGATGTTGTACTCGCCCGCCTTGGCACCGGTAACGGCTGCGCCCACCAGCGGGCCCAGGCACACGGCATCCATCTGCAGGGCGTTGGCATCCACCTGGGGGCCCACACCCAAGATGCCCAGCGTGTTCAGGTACTCCACGGGCAGGTTGAGGGAAGCCTGCAAGAACTCCTGCGCATAGGGCATGCGCGCGCCGCCACCGCAAATGTACACCTTGGTGGGCGGGTTGCCCTTGTACTGCGAGCGGTAGTGGGTGATGGTGCGCTGCACCTCCGAGCTGAGGCGGCTCATGGCGGTGCGGATGCAGGTGGCAAGCGCGGCCTCCTGCTCCTCCATGGAATCCGTGTGGCCGTTGCCCAGGGAAACCGCGCCCTTGGCAACCTTCAGCTGCTCTGCCTCACGGAAGCCGATCTTGAACTCGCGGGACACCGCATTGGTGACAAACGAGCCGGCGGCCGTGACGGAACGCGTGAAGAAGCGCCCGTTGTCTGCAAAGATGATATCCGTGGTCTTGGCACCGATGTCGAGAATCATCACCGGCTCATTCTCCTCCGGGTGGTTGGCGCGGTACGCGTTGTAGAGGGAGGTGATGGAGCAGTCCACCGCCTTGGTCTTGAGCCCGTTGCCCTCCACCTCACTGTTCAGGGTGTCCAGCACCTCCTTCTTGATGGCCACCAGCAGCACCTCCTTGTCACCCTCCGGGGTGTCGGAAAGCTGCTGGTAGGAGTACTGTATCTGGTCAATGGGGAAGGGAATCTGCTGCTGGGCCTCATAGCCCACCTGTTCCGCCAGGTCGCCGTCAATGGGGGGGAGCTTGATGAAGCGCAGGAATACCTGCTGTCCGGAAACGACGTTGCGCACATCGCTCCCGCTCACCTTGAGCTCGGCCACCATCTCCTTGATGGCGTTGCTCACATAATCCATGCGCATACCCTCCTCCACGGGGTCGAGCACAATGTCGCGCCGGGCATAGCGGGAAAGCGTAAAGCCCCGCCCTGCCGGGGTGAACACACCCATGGCAACACTCTGCGAGCCTATTTCAAGGGCAACTGTTTTCTTGTATTCGGCCATATCAGTCTATGAGTTGAAATCTGTCTTGCGGATACGGGGCGTCATTCCCCCTTCTTCTTCTTCTTCTTGTCCTTCTTCTTGTCGATGGAAGCGGTGCTGTCGTCCATATCGGCATCAGCGGTGGTGTCTGCGGCGGTGCTGTCGCCACTGTCCCCGGCATCAGCCCCGGTATCGGATGAAGTGGAGGACGAGGAAGCGGAAGAGCCGGAGCCGGAGGCACCGTACATGGGCTTGGTGGGCGCCCCGGAAAGGGATGCGTAGTACGGGGCGAACGGAGTTTCCGCGATGGAGCAGATCACCGCGCCCTTCTTGTTGGGAGCGCTCTTCTTCTTCCACCAGCCGTTGGAGAGCTTGCCCTTGAGCTTGTTCTCAATGATGAGGGAGGGGTCCTCCTTGGGGTTGAGGCAGTTGGAGCCGCCGAAGGTAGCCTCCACGGCCACGGCACCCAGATGGTGCCCGGTAAGGTCCACCTTGCCCTTGGTGCCGCAAATCTTGGCGGCGTTGGAGGGAGAAATGAAAGCGGCCGCCGTCAGCGTGCCTTCGGAAGGCTTGTCGCCTGCCCCGGGGGTCACGGGGATTTCCGTGTAGGTAATCTCGCGCTCCACCATCGTCAGGTCGTCCGCGCTCTCGCCCATGAACACCAGGTACACGTGCACCTTGAGCTCATCCACAAAGGTGATGGGTTCAGAGGCCTTGCCCTTGCCCTCCACCTTCAGCGGAATGCGCACAAAGTACCAGGAGCCGGCCTCCACAGAGCCGGGCTTCACTCTCTCCTTGGAGGCGAAAATGCCGCCGGAAGGGGGAGCCACACGCTCCACCTTGGCATCGGGAGCCTTCAAATCGAGCGTCACGCGGGCATGGTCGGCGCTGGCGGCATTCACCGCCGGCGCACCGAGCACTGCCGCAACAGCGAGGGGCCAAATCAGTTTTTTCATAATGTGAAATTTCAGCGTTCTCTCCCCTTATACACTAAACGCTGGCGCTTGGCGAGAAGAAACTTGGGCCCCGTGCAACTTTTTTGGGCACCGCAAAACAGCACCGCATCAAGCTTCCACGCGCTTGCTGCGCGCCGCCCCGCAGAGGAAGAACACGCCCATGGCCACCACTATCAGAGAGAGCAGTTGCCCCTCCGTGATACCGTTCCAAACCGCCGCATCCGGCTGCTTGAAACACTCGCAGGTGATGCGCG
>JAZUGI010000141.1:0-2073 GCA_045641125.1 Akkermansia sp. | reverse complement strand
TGCGCGCCCCGGAAGCGGCTCACGCCGTTGATGTCGCCAAGGGCGAGGATGCCGCAGTCCGCCGGGAGCGGGTGCTCCTCCAGCAGCCTGTCCAGCTCGCCCTGTGCGTCCGCGCAGGGAAAGGCGTCGTCCTCATAGACGAGCAGATACTCCAGCCGCTCGCGGTGGGCCTCCACCAGCCGCGCAACAAAGTCCAGCGCAAGCCCGGAATACGCGGCGGGCTCCCCGCGCCTCGTTCCGCGCGGCACCATAACGCCCTGCCGGATTGGCGGCGGGGTGATGCCCCGCTCGGTGAACACGCGCCGCAGGAAATACTGCCGCCACGGGTTCACGCTGAAACAAACGGAATTGCTGCCTAGGTCGATATGCATGGTTGAAAATCAAGATTGAGGGTACACGTCCGCCCACGTTCCCAAGTCTTCCACGGAGTAGCAGATGGTTGCCGTTATTGTCTGGCCGTCACATGAGAGCAGCGTGTACTCGCCGTGCAGCACATGGCGATGTCCGCTCCACTTGGCGGCATACGGGTCCCAAAGCCCCGTCCACCATCCGTCCGAGCCTCCGCACGCTATGCGCTTGCCGTCAAACGCCTGGCGCAGCTTCGCGGCGAACATCTGGCGCACGGCGGCCAAGACGGCCTCCTTGTCCAAGGTGCAGGGCTGGCAGTTACAGGCCATATCAATAGTGGGCATCCACGGAGGAGTTGCCCCCGTTAGCATTGGCGTTCACGTTTCCATCGAGGCGCAGCTCCCCGGTCTCCGTCACCTCCAGCACCTGCGAGAGTGATGCCCGCACCTGCACGTTGGCCACGGCATCGTCAATGGCTTTCTGGATTTCGTCCATGAGTCCCGCCGCCAGGCATTGGCAGTTGCAGCCGCCACCGCCTCCACCGTTCTCAAGGGCGGTGAGCCGGGCCTCGATGCTGGCCTTCCAAGCCTCCAACGCCTGCCACTTTGCGGCACAGCCGCACCCCTCCATGGCAGAGCCTCCTTCCGAGCTGCCGCCGCCGGGAACGCTGCCCTCCTGCGAGCCGCTGCCCCATTGGGGCGTGCTCCCGTCCCCGCCGCCGCCGAACTTCTTGATGGCCACGTGGATATGCCCGTCCTCGATGTAGCTCTGCGCGCTCTCTCCCTCCTCCACGTATTCCACGGTGATGCCGTTCACCACGCCCGTGGCATGGCGGTCCAAGGTGTCGGCGGTGGGTATGTCCACCACGCCGTGCCGGATATGGGGAGCGGAGTTGAGGCTGTTGTACTTGATGAAATTGACGCCGCCCAGCATCTGGTCGCCCGTTTCGCTGGCGTTCGCGTCGCTCTGGGCCACCAAGCCGTCGTTGGCGTATTCCAGCCCGATGCCGATGTTCAGCCCGTCCGAGAGCGTGATGCCCTCTTGGTTGTAGAGGCCCTTGAAGATGAAAAGGTTGACGTCGCGCTCCAGGAAAAGGCACAGGGGCTCGATGTCGCCGCCAGCCGAGCCGTCCGCGCTTCCCCCGCCGGACATGACCGGGGCGAACGGCTGCACCTGCACCACCTGCAGCTCAATCCTGCCGCTTTGGTTCTGTTCGATGTAGTAGTGCTTCTCCCCCTCGTCGTTCACCACCTCGCTGTGGGCCTGGCCGATGAGCACGCTCACCACGCCGGAGCCGTCGTCCAGGTCGTTGTCGCCGTGGGTGTCGGGCTTGTCCTTCCCCTGCGCCTGGGCCTCTTGCACGGCCTTTTCGTACTTCTCGGCATCCGCCTTAGACTTGAACCCCCATTCCTTGAATTCCTCCTCAGTGGTGGAAAAGTAGGCTTCCGTCACCTCGCCACGGCAGTCCTGCTTGATGATGCAGTACACCTTGAGCGGTTCATCGGTGATTAGCCCCATGTCGTGCCAGTCTTTGTCGCAGTCCAAGGGCCTCCCGCCGCCGTCCGCTTCCGCGTCCGCGTCCGTGTCCTCCCCGTCCCCGGCATCTTCCTTTCCGTCCGCGTCCCCTTGCTGCTGCTCCTGTTCCTCCTCTTCGTCCTCGCCGGAGCCGTCCTCCTTTGCCATCGGCACAAGCTGGTCCATGCCCCGGTAGTCGATGATATGCCC
>JAZUGI010000140.1:0-17865 GCA_045641125.1 Akkermansia sp. | reverse complement strand
CCCAAGAACACCGCCCCCAAGAAGCCGGTGAAGCCCGCCCCCAAGAAGGCAGACCCCAAGAAGGCGGCCAAGCCCGCGCCCAAGAAGCCGGCCCCCAAGAAGCCGGTGAAGCCCGCGCCCAAGAAGGCGGCCCCCAAGAAGCCGGTGAAGCCCGCGCCCAAGAAGCCGGCCCCCAAGAAGCCGGCCCCCAAGAAGCCGGCCCCCAAGAAGCCGGCCAAGCCCGCGCCCAAGAAGCCGGCCCCCAAGAAGCCGGCCAAGCCCGCGCCCAAGAAGGCGGCCCCCAAGAAGCCGGAGCCGAAGAAGACAGCGGCGAAGCCCTCTCCCGCAAAGGAGGTGAAGAAGGCGACTCCCCAGCCGCCGGTGAAGCCCGCTTCCAAAAAGCAGGAGAAGCCGGAAGAAGCGGTTCGCGGCAGGCGATCCAAGGGTGAAAAGCCCATCTACAAGGTTACCGCCCAGCAACTTCAAAAGTTTTTCCCGGATGACAACACGCTCAAGGCCGCTTTCCGCTCTCTCTTGGCCATTGCCAAGAAGAACAAGGGCTCTGTGAGCGACGAGGATATCACCAACTCCCTGCCGCCCGATATGGCGGAGGATGATGACATGACGCGCCTGTTCGAGCATCTGCACGAACTGCGCATCGAGGTGAAGGACAGCGAAGAAGGCTTGTCTCAAGACGTGGATGTCTCCATGGAATCCCCGGAAGCCCAGGAACGGGTGAAGGAACTCATCCGCCAGGCCCAGGAGCAGGGCAACTACCTTACGTTCGACGACATCAACGATGTGATGCCCCAGGGCGTGGTGGATGCCAATGACTTTGACGAAATCCTCTCCCGCATGCGGGGAATGGGGATTGATGTCATTGACTCCGCCGATGTGGATTCCTACCGCGACCGCCAGCGCTTGTCCGATGGCGAGGAGGAAACCGCTGCGGAAAAGCTCAACGCCAAGATGGACATCCTGGATGACCCCGTGCGCATGTACCTCAAGCAGATGGGGCTCAAGGAGCTGCTCTCCCGCGAAAAGGAGGTGGAGATTTCCCGCCGCATCGACCAGGCGGAGGGCAGCCTCCGCGAATGTCTCCACAAGTTCGGTCCCGTGGCCACCTACTACTGCGATATGGCCGACCGCATCCGCAACAGCCAGGAGCGTTTCGACCGCGTTGTGTCCGACAAGAACATCGACCGCCGAGAGAAGTACACGGAGGAGCTTTCCCCGCTGATCAACAAGGTGCTGTCCAAGCACGACCAGGTGCGCGAGCTCTACAAGCACCTGGTGGCGGCACGCCGCCGCAAGAGATCCGTGGCTGCCGCCCAGGCCGCCTTCGAGGAGGGCCTTGGCGAACTGACAGACCTCTACCCCCAGTTTGCCTTCAAGGGCAAAATCTTCGAGGATTTCGTCGACAAGCTCAAGGAGATGCGCCGCCGCATTGTTGCCCAGCAGAACCATCTGGACAAGGACCCCCAGAATTCCAGGGCCAGAGAGACCCTGGCCGAGTACGAGATGGACCTCTGGATGGACACGAACGAGTTCAAGGCCACCTTCAAGGTCATGCGCCAAAGCATGAAGGAGGCTCAGGAAGCCAAGAAGGAGATGATTGAGGCCAACCTGCGCCTCGTCATTTCCATCGCCAAGAAGTACACCAACCGCGGCCTGGCGTTCCTGGACCTCATTCAGGAGGGCAACATGGGGCTCATGAAGGCTGTGGAGAAGTTCGAGTACCGTCGCGGCTACAAGTTCTCCACCTACGCCACGTGGTGGATCCGCCAGGCCATCACACGCTCCATTGCGGACCAGGCACGCACCATCCGCATTCCCGTGCACATGATTGAGACCATCAACAAGCTCATGCGCCACCAGAAGAACCTGGTGCAGAGCCTGGGCCGCGAGCCCTCCCCGGAGGAGCTTTCCGCCGAGTGCGGCATGCCCGTGGAAAAGGTGCGCGCCGTGCTCAAGATGGCCCAGCAGCCCATTTCCATGCAGCAGCCCGTGGGTGATTCGGACGACACTTCCTTCGGTGACTTCCTGGAGGACAAGAGCGCGGAAAACCCCATGGACGGGGCATCCTACAACTCCCTGCGCGACAAGATAGGCGATGTGCTCAACACGCTCAACCAGCGCGAGCGCGCCGTGATAGAGCAGCGCTTCGGCCTGAAGGACGGCACGCCGCGCACCCTGGAGGAGGTGGGCCGCCAGTTCAACGTGACCCGCGAGCGAATCCGCCAGATTGAGGCCAAGGCCCTGCGCAAGCTCAGGCACCCAACGCGCATCAGCAAGATTACCGGCTACCTGCCGGATTCCGCAGAGGGTTGATTCTGCGGGCTCCCACAGTTTCAGGCACCCTCCCATGGCGGGCAGGGTGCCTTTTTTTTGCCGCAAGCTGCAAAAAAATATGAAAAGGACACACTTTTGGGAGTGACTCCCCGCGCGCGTTATGGTATAGTAACACCACAAAAGCATGAGAAAAGCGTTTACTCGCCTTGCGGCCCTTTCTTTGGCAGTCCCGGTGGCTCTGTCCGGTTTCCCTGCAGCCTCTGCGCAGGATGATGCGGATGCCATTGTCACACGGGAGGATTCTCGTAGGCAAATGCAATTGCAGGATGCCATGCTGCAGGTGCAGCAGGCCCGCCAAGCCTACAGTGACAAAAAATACACGGATGCAGAGGAGCACTACCGCAACGCACTGGCCGTCATTCCCAAGGTGGAGGCCACCGCGCAGCACGTGCAGTTCATCAAGGACAGCCTTTCCGATGCCTTGATAGCCAAGGCCATCGACTACCGCTCCGTGGGCCGCCACGAGGAGGCCACCGAGTTCCTGAAGGAGGCCGTGCAGCTTTCCCCCACCAACGCCCGAGCCAAGGGCGAGCTCGCCATTACGGCGGACCCCGTGCGCACCAATCCCGCCCTCACCCCGCAGCATGTGGGCAACGTGGAGGAGGTGGACCGCCTGCTTACCCTGGCATACGGGGCTTTGGACCTCGGCAAGTACGACGAGGCGGAACAGTCTTTCCGCCAGGTGGCCAAGTACGATGCGTACAACATTGCCGCCCAGCGCGGTATCGAGGCCGTCAACAGGTACCGCAGCCGCTATAACAAGGCCTCCCATGATGCAGTGCGCGCCAAGGCCCTGGAGGAAGTGGACTCCCAGTGGGATGACGAGAACCTGGAGACCGGCATGGCTCCCAAGCCGATAGACGACCCCACCGGAGACGCCGTTTCAGCCGATGTGAACGGCGGCCTCATTGTGGAGGATGCGGTGGAGGAGGCGCGTGTTTCCCACGCGCTGGACGACATCCGCCTGCCGCGCATCGTCTTTGACGAGGCGAGCGTGCTGGATGTGGTGGATGCCCTGCAGGCACAGGTGAAGCGCTATGAGAAGGACAATCCCACCGGTGCCCGCCATATCAATGTTTCCACAGATTTCGGCCCCGTGGATTCCCCCGGGTACAAGGCCATCATGGAGAAGCGGGTTACGCTCAACCTGAGCGATGTCACCATGCGAGAGTTGCTGGATACGCTCTCCCGCCAGCTGGGAATATCCTACTACCTGACGCCGTTGGGCGTGGAAGTGGCATACTCCGGGCGTGATTTCGGCCCCATGGTGGAGCGCGTGTACTCCGTGCCGCCGCATTTCTTCGATGGCCAGGAGAACGAGGGCGAGGAGGAGAGCGAGGACGATTTCACAACCTCCAGCTCCCGTGTGGTGGTGAAGCGCATGAACCCCGTGAAGGCCCTCAAGGACATGGGCATCTCCTTCCCGGAGGGTGCCAATGCCCGCTACGATTCAAACAACCGCCGCCTTGTGGTGCGCAATACCATCCACAACCAGGAGGAAATCGAAAGCCTGATTTCCACGCCCCTGAAGATGAACAACAATTCCGTGGTCCTCAGCGTGGTGGCGGTGGAGGTCAGTGAGACCGACCTCAAGGAACTCGGTTTCGAGTGGCTGGTCAACATGAACGTCTCTCCCAACGGCAACAGCATTCTCAGCGGCGGCGGCGCGGAAACCATTGCCTCCGCGGCAGGCATGCCCTGGGCAACCGTGGGCGCGGGAGACGCCAACACTCCCAGCGTGGGCGGCCTGCGCAGCGGTGAGGGCGCCATTTCCACCTCCAGCATAGACCGCCTCATTTCCCGCGGCAGCACCAGTGCCTTCAGCGCCGCCATGAGCGAGGAGCCCAAGGCCCCCGGAATCCTGACCGTGCGCGGCGTGTGGGGCGCGGGCGACGTGGCCGTCATCATGCGCGGTCTGGACCAGAAGAAGGGTGCGGATATCATGGAGAATCCCCGCATGATTTTCACCCCCGGCATGGAGGAGCAGGTGGTGTTCGCCAACGTGCGTGAAATGTACTACCCGGAATCCTACGAGGCCCCGCAGATCAGTTCCTCCGGAAACGGCGGCAACGGCGGCAACAATGGCCAGGGCGGCAACCAAGGCACTGGCCGCATGCAGTCCACCATTGCCACCGCCTCCCACCCGGAAAGTTTCCTGCGTTTCGGCATGTCGGAGGATGCCGTGGGCGGCGTGGGCTCCATCCTGCAGGTGCACAGTGCAGAGGTCTCCGAGGACGGCCAGTTCATCACCATCGCCCTCACCGTCACCGTGAATGATTTCGAAGGCTTCGTGAACTGGGGCTCTCCCATTGATTCCTATCTCTGGGGTCCCGGCCGCGGCACCAACGCCCTCGGCAACCAGAACCAGCAGCTGGAGAAAATCACCCTCACGGACAACAAGATTCTCCAGCCCATTTTCAAACGCCGCATGGAAAACACCAAGGTGACGCTCGCCCCCGGTTCCGTGGTGGTCATCGGCGGCCTCCAGGAATCCAAGATGGTGCGCTTTGAGGATAAACTGCCCATTTTGGGAGATTTGCCGCTTGTGGGGCGCCTGTTCCGTTCGGAGGGGCAGGAGAGCATCCGCAAGGCCCTTATCTTCTTCGCCAAGGTGGATGTGGTGGATCCCACCGGCAAGGACCCCAACACCGGGCGCCGCCCCGGCTCCTTCTTTGATGGGCAGTAATTGCCAACACCCTTTTTTTGACATGGACAACGACAACAATGACAAGTACGGCGACGAGCCGACACAGGTCCGCAGCATTATCAAGCAGTTGAATGAGGAAAAACCCTCCAAGGTGAAGTCTCGCGAGGTGGTTATCCGCGCAGACGGCACCAAGGTGGTGCGCGTCACCAAGAAGCGCAAGGTGATGGTTACGGAGGATGAAAAGCGCCGCAAGGGGCGCAAGCAGTTTTTCCTCGTTCTGCTTTGCCTGTTCCTCATCTGCGGATTGGCGGTGGGAGCCTTTTTCTTCCGCATGGCTTCCATGACAGGGGATTCCTATGTTCAGGGGCAGGCGGAGGAACTCAAGCAGGTCTGGGGTGCCAGCTCTGTGCGTGCCGTGGGTTCCGGCGTGAGCGGCAACAGTTTCCATTTGGATTCCCTGGTGCTCACCTTCCCGGATTCCTCCATGATTGAGCGTGTGGAAATGAACGGCATCAACGCGGATCTTTCCTCATCCACCTTTGTCGGGGGGCGCTTGAGCGGCGATCTGCTCAGGGTCAAGCGAATCACCATTCAGCTCCGCGAGACCGCCAACCGCCTTTCCTTCCCCATTCGCCAGGGGGAGGACCTGTGGAATTTCCGCCGCGTGGAGTGTGAGAGCTTCAACCTGGCTTTCGGAGAGAAAGGCAATTCCCCCGTGAGCCTGGAAGATTGCAGCTCCTACATGTACTACCCGGACAACTCCATGCGCGATATTTGCGTGTTCTGTCTCAAGGGTGGCTTGCTCAAGCTGGCGGGGTGGAAGAAAATCCACATCAACGAAGCCAAGTTCAATATTTCCAAGGTGGCTATCGAGGATTTCGCCTTGACGGGTACGACGGACAACATCGTGGGCAATTCCCTCGATACGCCCATCACCTCCTTGTCTATTTTCGGTGCCATCCGTGACCAGGGCTTGTTGGCGGGACCCTATATTTTTGACTCCAACAACATGCCCCTCACGGAGTTCACCGCCGGCAAGTTCCAGTTCTTCTTGAACGCCAAGACCCGTTCCGTGGCGAAAGCCAGGAACAACTCCAAGGCTTTCATCAACCTTCCCTTCGGCAAGCCGGCCCCCACCTTCCTCGGCGACTTCCGGGTCAAGCAGCTCTGCATCACGGAAATTCCCGGCATGATTCCCCTCATCGAGCACATTGAACCGCAAAAGCGAAAGAATTACACCCCTCCCACCATACAGGAGGCTCTCGTCGTCTTGGATGAGGTGGATGGCGCCTTGGCCCTCCGCATTGATGCCGGGCAGGCCGTGGAGCGCGACTTGATTGAGCTCAAGTGCGATTTCCGCGTGGACGAGGCCAACCAGCTTCAGGGAACCATGGCGTTCGGTCTGCCTGCCGCGCTCACCCATGCGGAATACCCGGATGGCTTGGCGGATCCCATTTTCACCGAGCAGGAGGGCGTGGCTTGGCTCAATCTGCAGCTGGGAGGTCCTGCCAACCGCCCGCAGGACGACAGTGCCATCTTGGAGGCCCGTGCTGCAGAGGCCCGCAAGAGCCGTCCGGAGCGGATTCCCTTTGAGAGCATTGATGTGGACAGGCTGGTGGACCAGATGCGCGATTCCAAGAACGACCGCCGCGATGTTCCCAATGTGACCCGCCCCGGTGACCAGGGGATGGATTTGGACAGCCGCGACCGCAACAATCCCTTCGATTCCCCGGCTCAACAGCAGCAGAAGAATCAGATGGATTTCGGCGGAAATGATGCCGACAACAGCCTGACGCCGCTTTCCCCGTTTTAACTATCACTCCCTGGACTGATTTCCGATGTACAACCGGGATACAGAACTGCGCAGTGCCTGGTGGTCCCGCATGGTGGGGCACATCCTCTGGTTTGTGGTGACCCCGCTTTGCATGACGCTTCGCAAGCGGCTCATCATTGCGGAGGAGGAAAAGCCCCTCCACCCTGGTGAGGAACCGGTGATTGTGGCTTTCTGGCACAACCGCAGCTTTGTCCCGGCCCACTTTTACAAATACGTTCTCAAGGGCCGCGCACCCATGTGCCTGCTCAGCAGTGCCAGCAAGGAAGGCGCCATGATGGAGGCTCTCATCGGCCACTACGGCATGAGCGTGGTGCGAGGCTCCAGCCGCCGCCGCGGCATTGCCGCATTCAAGGAGCTGCTGCGCGTGGCACGCTCCGGGCACAGTATCTGCATTACCACGGACGGCCCCAAGGGCCCCATCTACAAGTCCCATGCGGGTGTGGTGAAGCTGGCCTCCCTTACCGGACTGCCCGTTGTGCCGGTGTGCGTGGACATGCCGGGCTGCTGGCGCGCGGAAAAGGCATGGGACAAGTTTGCCGTGCCTCTGCCGTTCTCTCGGGTGAACGTGCATTGGGGCAACCGCATCATTGTTCCCCCCGGGCTGGATGATGAGGCGCTGGTGCAGTACACCGAGCGCCTGGATGCCGCCATGCGCCACGGCCGCCCGGATTTCGATTCCCTTGAACCAAACTCAAAATGACACCGCAAATCATTGATGGAAAAGAGGTGGCCAATCGCGTGCGCGAGGGCCTGAAAGCTGAAATAGCGGAACTCACCGCCGCCGGACACACCCCGGGGCTCGCCGTGGTGCTGGTGGGGGAGGACCCCGCCTCCCAGGTGTATGTGGGCTCCAAGGTGAAGGCCTGCGCAGAGCTCGGCCTCTACTCCCAGAAGTGGGCGCTCCCGGCAGATACCTCCCAGGAGGAGCTTGTGGAGCTCATCCACAAGCTGAATGCAGACGACCGCATCCACGGCATCCTGGTGCAGAGCCCGCCCCCGCCCCACATTGACGAGGAGGCTGTCATCCTCAACATCGACCCCCGCAAGGACGTGGACGGTTTCCACCCTGCGAATGTGGCCAAGCTGGTGCTGGAGGACGAGGAGGGCTTTGTGCCGTGCACGCCGCTGGGCTGCATGGAGCTGCTCAAGGCCTACGGCATAGAGACCGCGGGCAAGCACGCCGTGGTGGTGGGCCGCAGCATGATTGTGGGCAAGCCCATGGCCAACCTGCTGGTCAGCAAGAAGGCCAATGCCACCGTGACCATTGCCCATTCCCGTACCAAGGACCTGGCCGCCCTCTGCCGCACGGCGGATATCGTGGTGGCAGCCGTTGGTCGCCCGGAGATGATCAAGGCGGATTTTGTGAAGGAAGGTGCCGTGGTGCTGGATGTGGGAATCAACCGCATCCCGGATGCCACGCGCCCGCGCGGCTACCGCATCGTGGGTGATGTGGACTACGAGGCCGTGAAGGACAGCTGCTCTGCCATCACCCCCGTTCCCGGCGGCGTGGGCCCCATGACCATTGCCATGCTGATGGCCAACACGGTGAAGGCCTGCCGCCAGCTCACCCGCTGAGCCATGCGAGCCATTCTTCCAGTTCTTGCCCTGCATGCCGCCCTGTTGCTGGCGGCATGCTCCGGCACGGACGGGCACGCCACCATCACCCGCTCAAACTCGCCGGAGTTTTCAGCGGAGAATGCGGCGGCCGTGGCCGCCTACTACAACAGCCCGGAGTTCAAGCTCAGCCATGAGGATCCCCGCGTGCCGGAGGATTACGCGGAATTCAAGCGCATTTCCATATACCCGCTCACCTACAAGGTCTGGAAAAACGCCGCGCTCATGAAATCATCGGGTGCACGCCGTGTGGTGATTGATTTGGGGATGCAGCGCGGGTTCCTGTACGTGAACGGGGAGATTGCCATGGACTTCCCCATTTGCTCCGGCAAGAACGATGGCACGCCGCGCGGCTCCTACCGCATCTTGGAAAAGCAGGTGCACCACACCTCCAACCTGTACCACGTTCCCATGCCCTATTTCATGCGCCTCACGAATGATGGCATCGGCATGCACATCGGCTATGTGGGGCGTGATCCGCTCTCGCACGGTTGCATCCGCATCCCGCGTGCGGCCTGTGTGCCCCTGTACGGCAACGTGCCCGTGGGCACGGAGGTGGAGGTGCGCTGAGCGCGCCCCCTCAATGGGTCCGCCACTGGCAGAGCTGGCGCGGGAAAAGACACTCTGCGCAGGGATTGGCGGCGCAGAAATCCGCCTCTATCTGCAACAGTGCCTGGTGTGCGTAGCTCAGGGAGAGCAGGGGGGCCAAGTCGTCCCGCTCGCCGAACAGCCTTTGCGCCGTGCGGCCTATGCGCGCGGCGGGTGCACCGCCCGGAAGCGCCAGGTAGGATTGCCATGCGGCGGGTGAATCATCCTGCGCGTAGACGTGGTTGATGAGGAAATCCGTGATGCGCTGCTTGCCCACCAGGGCGGATTTGCGCGGCATGGGGGCGGAGGGCAGCGTGCAGTGCGTATCCCAGTACGGGTGGGAGATGCCGCCCAGCACCTTCGCCAGCAGCTTGGCGCGTGCGGCGTTCAAGTTCGGCTCGATGCTTGCCCAGTGCAGCGCGCTTTCCGCCAGGGCGGCCACGCGGCGTTGAGGGTGGTTGAGCGGGCGCACGGGGGAGAGCACCCACGGCAGGTTATGCGGGTCCGCCAGCTCAAACTGCTCCCGCAAGGCCCACCAGGAATCCCACACGCGGCGGTGGTAGGCGCGCGCATCCGCAGAGCTGCGCGCCGGCAGCACGGGCACCAGGAAGCCAGCCGTGCCGAAAAGGATGGATTCCGCCTGCTTGCCGAGCTGCGCGAGCGGGGCGCGCCGCGCGAGCATCTGCATGGCCACCTTGTTGGCGGAATAGCCCAGCGTTTCCGCCCAAGCCTCGAACCAGGTTTGGCGCATTCCCAAATGCTCAGCCTTGGCGCGGAACAGGTGGCGCTTGTTCTCCAGCCGGTGGGCGGCCGCCGCTTGCAGCAGGGAGGCAATTTCCGCCGCATCCATATGGCGCAGCGGCTCGCGGCAGCGTTCCGTCTCGGTATCATTCGTCTTGCGCGGCATACCGGCAGCGCGCTGCCACACCTCGTCCGGAATGGTGAGGATGGGCACCTCCCGGTGCAGGGAGTTGCGGGTGTACCATCCGCCCGGAGGCTCCTTGAACACCACATGCAGCATCACCTTGTTGAAGGCGGGATTCGCGCCGTGCCCGTGGTGCTCCCAGTCCTGCGCGGTGGGGTCAAGCTCAATGTCGCCGCGCTGGCGCACGCCATCCAGCTCCATCTCCGCGTTCAAGAAATCCGGCCCGGCGCAGCGGTTCCATTCGCCGAAATCCAGGATGCGCACGTTTCCGTGCCCGCGCGTCACTCCCTCCATCCCCAGCATGCCGGCGGCCCAGAGCGCCTGCAGCTCCATCTCCGGAAGCCTGGCCGCAGGCTCGGAATCCTCCGCTGCCGCAGTGGCGGGAAAAACGCGGCGCAGCAGGTCTCCGTAGGCGGCAGCCGCCCTCTGTCGCTCGGCGGGCATGGTGGGTAAACTATTCGTTGCCCTTCTCCTCGGTGTTCAGCCCTTCTTCCAGGGTCTCGCACACATAGCCGAAGGTCTCGTCGTTCTTTGCGTTCATGGAACGCAGGGTCTGGTGGGCTTCCAGCACATGGCGCTTGCGCTCCGTTTCGCTGAGGGCAGAGGCATCCTTCTGCGTGTCTGCCTCCGTTACCAGTTGTTCGCGGCGCGCCTGTATGTCCTTTTCCCAGAAGGGGTGCGGCGGGTCAATCTCCATGAGCATGTCCAGCCCCAAATCCTCCATGGCGGCACGCGCGCGCTGGGTGGGGGAAGCCACCATGGCCCTGCCGCCCACCGCCTGGAGCTTGTGCGCCAGTGCCGCCAGCGTGCCCATGAACGTGGAATCCACGCCGGGGCAGACCTCCAGGTCCACCACCACGCAGGTGCCGCCGCTCGCCACATAGGCTTCCGCCAGGTTCTTGAGGGTGGGGCTGTTCATGAAACTGCCGCGGTTGGCGCAGCGTATCCATAGGCAATCGTCAAATCGGTGGTGGGAAAGGGATGTGTCTGACATGGCAATGAGATTAGCACTCATGCTACCCCAACTGCCGCCGAATGGCAAGACAAAAACGGGCGTTTTGATTGAACAGGGGTCTGCGTCAAATCCGCTGAGGTTGCATGGGAGGCCTCAGAAAGAAGATTTGGCGCAGACCCCCCTGCCTTTGTTTTCCGAACATTTCTCTTGAAAACGGGTGGGGGTTGTGTATACTTGCACGCGCGTGCGGCGCGAGGCCGCAGGCGGAAAGAAAACCAAGCATGATGAACAACCCGAGAGTTGCAATAGTGGGCGCCACCGGTGCGGTGGGCGTGGAGATATTGTCCTGTCTGGAAAGCCGGAACTTCCCGCTGGCTTCCCTGAAGCTGCTGGCCTCCCACCGTTCCGCCGGTAAACAGGTGGCCTTCCGCGGCGGTATGATTACCGTGGAGGAGCTCACGCCGGATTCGTTCAAGGATGTGGACCTGGCGCTCTTTTCCGCCGGTGGCGACATCTCCCGCGAGTACGCGCCCATAGCGGCTGCGGCCGGGGCTGTGGTGGTGGACAACTCCTCCGCGTTCCGCCAGGATGCGGATGTGCCTCTGGTGGTGCCGGAAATCAACGGCGAGGCCGCCTTCAACCACCCGCGCAACATCATTGCCAACCCCAACTGCACCACCATTATCACCCTCATGGCGCTCTACCCGCTGCATGTGCGCTACGGGCTCAAGACCATCATTGCCAGCAGCTACCAGGCGGTGTCCGGCAGCGGCCAGCACGGTATCACGGAGCTTGAGAACCAGGTGCGCGCCATCGCCAACGGCCATCCCGTGGAGATTTCCACCTACCCGCGCCAGATTGCCTTCAACGTGCTGCCGCAGATTGACAAGTTCGCGGACAACGGCTACACCAAGGAGGAGCTCAAGATGCTCAACGAGGGCCGCAAGATCCTTTCCCTGCCGGAGCTGAAGGTGACCTGCACCTGCGTGCGCGTGCCGGTGTACCGCAGCCATTCAATCTCCTGCGTGGCGCAGTTTGAGAAGCCTGTGGACGTGGCCGGCGCGCAAGCCTGCTATGCGGACCGCCCCGGTGTGCGCCTGATGGACGACCCCGCCGCCAACCTGTGGCCCACGCCGCTGGATTCCACCAACGGAGACGACTGCCTGGTGGGCCGCATCCGCATGGACAGTGCCATCGACAACGCCCTCAGCCTCTGGGTGGTGGGCGACCAGGTGCGCAAGGGCGCAGCCCTGAACGCCGTGCAGATTGCAGAACTTCTTGTGAAAGGAAAGTAAAAATGGATACCATCGTCGACCTCATCAAGGAAACCGCCGCGCGCGTTGAAGCGCGGCTCAACGAGCTGCTGCCTGCAGAGGATGTGCAGCCCGCCACGCTCCACAAGGCCATGCGCTACAGCATTTTCGCCGGTGGTAAGCGTATCCGCCCCCTGCTGTGCATGGAATCCGCCAAGGCATGCGGCGGTGATGAGGACGATGCCCTGAACGCCGCCTGCGCGCTGGAAACCCTGCACACCTACACGCTCATCCACGATGACTTGCCGTGCATGGACAACGACGACATGCGCCGCGGCCGCCCCACGAACCACAAGGTGTTTGGCGAGGGCGTGGCCGTGCTGGCGGGTGATGCGCTCCTTACGGAGGCCTTTGCCATCCTCTCCCGCGTGCCGTCCAACGAGCGCTACACCGTGGGGGACTACGTGGCGGAGTTCGCCTACCGCACGGGCAGCTTGAACCTGGTGGGCGGGCAGGTGCTGGATCTGGAGGGCGAGGGCCGCGAGCTCTCCGTGGATGAGCTGCGCGCCATCCACAACGGCAAGACCTCCGCGCTCATCATGGCTTCCACCCGTCTCGGCGGCATGGTGGCCGGCTGCACCCAGGAGCAACTGGACGCCCTCACCGCCTATGGCCGCGACCTGGGACTCGCTTTCCAGATTATCGACGACATTTTGGACATCACCTCCTCCCCGGAGGTGCTCGGCAAGAGCATCGGCAAGGATGCCGCCGTGCACAAGGCCACCTATCCCGCGCTGGTGGGCATGGAGCAGGCCCGCCGTGAGGCGCGCGACCTCACCGCCTCCGCCCGCGCCGCACTGGATGTGTTCTCCCCCAAGCGCCGGGAGACCCTGCTGGCCATTAACGACTACCTGCTCAACCGCGATTATTGATATGAGCGAGGAAATGACGCGCAAGCCTTCCTGGCTGAAGGTGAAGATGCCCAAGGGCAGGGCATTCACGGAGGTTTCCCACCTCATCAAGGACAACGAGCTTGTCACCGTGTGCCAGGAGGCTATGTGCCCCAACCGCGGTGAGTGCTGGAGCCATGGAACAGCCACCTTCATGCTGTGCGGGGATGTCTGCACCCGCGCCTGCGGCTTCTGCGCCACCCGCACCGCCAAGCCCAAGCCCCTGGACCCGGAAGAGCCCCGCAAGGTGGCGGAGGCCGTGGCCCACATGAAGCTCAACCACACCGTTATCACCATGGTCACGCGCGACGACCTTCGTGATGGCGCCGCCGCGCACATTGCGGCTTCCATCCGCGCCATCCGCAAGGCCAGCCCCTCCACGGTGATTGAGGTGCTCACCTCCGACTTCAACGGCAACGAGGATGCCCTCGCCGCCGTGATGGATGCCCGCCCGCATATCTTCAACCACAACCTGGAGACCGTGGAGCGCCTCTCGCCCATCGTGCGCTTCCGCGCCAAGTACCGCCAATCCCTCCATGTGCTGCAGCGTGCGGCAGAGATGGCCCCCGGCATGGTGGTCACCAAGAGCGGCATCATGCTCGGCCTCGGCGAGACGCGCGATGAAATAGCCCGCACCATGGACGACCTGCGTGAGCACGGCGTCACCGTGCTCACCATGGGGCAGTACCTGCGCCCCTCACCCCGCCACCTGCCGGTAATGGAGTACATTCGCCCGGAGGTGTTCGACGAGCTGCGCGGGCTTGCCTTGTCCAAGGGCTTCCTCCATGTGGCCAGCGGCCCGCTTATCCGCTCCTCCCACCATGATGCCAACTTCCGCCCGGAGCAGGATATCATGGAAGCCATCACCGCGGATCTGAAGGCCCGCGGGGAGCTGTAACGGGGCTATTCGCAGTTTTCTCCTGCTCGAGCATGGAGGCTTCATCGAAGCCGAAGACCGGGGCAAGAATGCGCCCGGAGACATCTTGCAGCGCCGTGTTGTAATCTGCCGCCAGGCGGTTGAAGACGCGGGCGTATTGATTCTGGTGAAAGAGGAGAAGATTCACCTGCGTTCCCAGGAATTGCAGATGCTCGTTGGAGGGCTGCGCGGTCAGGGATTCCAGCGTTGGCTCGAAACGGCGCAGCACACGGCGCAGCTCCCGCTCTGCATGGGAGGCGCGCAAGGATGAGGAATCGTGGCGTCCCGCCGTGGCTTGCGCCAGCGCCAGGCGCGAATCCTGCGCCAGCTTCCGCAAGCTGCGCGGCAGCATGTCGCCCGGTGGAAGAACCAGCGATACGGCTGCGGCAAAATCCTCCACATAGGCGTTGCGCTGGCGCGTGGCCTTCAGCCAGTGCGCCCAGGCTTCCGCCACCTGCTCGCGCATATAGCGCAAGCGGTTGTAGACGCTCAACGCCCATCCCGCCACCAGAACCAGCAAGCCAATGGAAACAAGGTAACTCATACCTGTCCATCATACGCGGCGTGCGGATGTTGGGAAGCATGTTCTCCAACTGTTTTCGCCATGCCGGGAAGCGGCAAGGGCAACCCGGCATGCAGCCGGATTGCCCTTGGTCGTTCTGCGCCGTGCGGCGCGTTGCCTTAAAGGTTCTGTCCCATCAGGCCTCCTCCGGGGTCTCATCCGGGAAGATGAGCTCCTTGGGGGCGGGCTCGATGCTCTTGATGGTCATCTTCACCTGCTCGCCGCCGATTTCCAGCGGAAGGCGCAGCACCTCGCCCACCTTGTGGCCGAGCAGCTTGGCTCCCAGGCGGGAGCTGTAGGAGATGATGTGCTGCTCCGGCACGGAATCCCATGCACCAAGCACGATGTACACCACTTCCTGGCCTTCCTCCGTCACAAAGGTGACCCTGGTGCCCATGTTGATCTCCTCGCAGGAAACGCTGGAGAAATCCGTGGGCACCGCCTGGGAGAGCAGGCGGGAAAGTTCCACCGAGCGGCGCGTGAGCACCTGGCGCGTGGCCTTGGCGTCCTGGTAGCCGCCGTTCTCGCGAAGGTCGCCCTCTGCGCGGGTGACTTCCAGGTCGTGCTTGTTCTTGGGGATGCGCACGTTGATGAGATCCTCGTACTCGGCCTTGCGGGCGGCGAAGGAGCGCAGGGAAACGTACATGGTCTGCTTCTCCTTGTTGCCGGCGCGGGATTTCACGATGTCGTGGAGGGTTTCCTGCACGTTCATCATGTTGGCGAGAAGAAGGTTGCGGTCCAGCTCCGGAAGCACGGAGGAGCTGTAGATGGCCTTGGCGAACGGACGGGCCTCCTGCTCGCTCAGGCCGCTCACCAGGTCGGGAGCCAGGCTCTTGTCCTCCAGCAGCAGGTTGCGCAGGCGCAGCGCGCGGTTGGGACCGCCCTCTGCGCTGTCGCGCTCAATGGCTGCAATCAGCGCGGAGCCGAGCGTCATCTTGGCGGAGTCCACCAGCTCCTTGGCCACGCCGTTGCGCTCCTTGCAAACCCACAGGAGCACGTCCGGGCTCAGGTTCTGGCGGGAGAGGCCGTTGGAGATAACGGAGAAGAGCTGGTCCTTGGCACCCTTGGAGACGATGAAGTCTGCCACGGGAGCGGTGACCTTGGAGCCGCCGAAGAGGAAGATGTTGATGGCGTAGGAGAGGCAGGAATCGCCGTAGCCCTCTGCCAGTGCGTTGTAGACCTCTTTCTGGCGGGATGCGTTGAGCTCGCCGATGTAGCCCACGATTTCCTCGGATGTGATGGTCTTGAGCTTCTCAGCCAGGGTGGTGATGGTGGTGTCGTCAGCGGCGCGCAGGGCCTCGTCGAGCTTCTGCTTGTCTTCATCGCTGTTGGCGACAGTGGAGAGGATTTCATCACGGATGATGATGAGTTCCAGCACGCGCTGGGGTTCCTCGTGACCCTTGTGAATGTCCTCCTCCATGCTCTTCACGAGCTGTGCCACAATGGCGTACTCGCCCTTGAGCACCTCCAGGTGGGCCTGGTCCAGAATGCGCACGCAGGATTCCAGCGTGGTGGCGTCGCGGTAGTCGGCCAGCAGGGCCTCTGCGGCGGATGCCGCCTCACGGGTCACAATGGCCTCGCCGCGCTTGGTGGGCAGGCGGAAGCCAGGATCCTCGCGCATGGCGGCTCGGGCCTTCTCCCACCAGGACTTCCATTCATTCTCGGGAATCACGCGGCCGCACAGGAAGCGCTCTATGTCTTCCGGCTGCAGCGGCAGCACTTCGTCGATACCCTCGCGCAGGGACTTGTTGCCGCTGATGAGGGCGCGCATGAAGTCCAGGACGGTCTTCTTGTCGTTCGCCTGCGCGTAGCAGCCCTTGGGGTCGTCGTAGCAGGAGATGAGGAAATGCCCTTCAGGGATGGCTGTCAGGGAATTGAAAGCGAGCTTGAGACCCATCACATGGTCCTTGCCGCCTTCAAAGGCAATCTTGACCTTCTGCTGGGGGAGGCTCCAGGCGCTCACCTTGCCCACACCCATCTCTTGGTGCATCACGTATTTTCCGGGAGAGAACTTATCAAGTCTGGTTGCAAAGTCGGCCGGAATTTTACCAGCTTGCACCAGTTTTTGGAGGTCGGAATTCATACTGAGAAGCATGGTAGCACACATCCCGTCAAATGCAAGCCCGAACAGTGAAAAAATGAAGCCCCGGGGAGGAATCGCATTTGCCCGCACGGGGAGAGGGGCTTATTTGCCCAGGATGAGGCCGGCGAGCCGCTCCATATCCTGCGGGGTGTAGCGCTGGTCCAGCGGGAGGGGGAGCAGGGTGCGCGCCAAGCGGTTTTCCACGGAATCCGCGCGTGTGGCCTTCACCACCTCCGGCCAGAACAGGGGCAGGGCTATCCCCTCGTCCAGCAGGCTGTCGTGCAGGTCCGGGATGCCGCTCACCAGCGGGTAGCACATGGGGGCACTTGGGGCTTCCGCCGGTAGTTCCAGGCGGTTGATGCCGCCCAGCAGGCGGTGCAATGCAGCGTAGTTCTCCAGGCGCCGCCGCTCGATTTCTGCAAAATCGTAGGCCGCCAGCAGCCGCCGCGTGAGGCGGGACATGGCCTTGGGCTCTCCGTTCAAATCCTTTTCCGCCACGTCTACGAGCGGCCCGAGCACCCCGGAATCGCCCTCAATGCTTTCCAGCAGGAAGAGGGCTTTCACGGCAGAGGTGTCCCGGTCTCCGGGCACCACGGGAAAGGCTGCGGGATTGCATGCCACGCCGCCGTCTGACACGCCGCAGAACTTGCGCGGGCTGTAGAAGCAGGGGCGCAGCGTTTGAGAGAAGAGCGCGGTGGTGGCATCAATGATGCTCTTGCCGCGGTGCTGCCGCGCGGCCTGTTCCGCCGCCTTGCCCGTGAAACCGAAGTAGTTGACGAGCAGCAGCACGTCGTCCTCCCCCATGTCGTAGGGCAGTTCCGGGCGCAGCTGGTCGTCGCAGTGGTAGCGGCACACCGGGATGCCGAGACGTTTCATGGGCTGCAGCACCGTGTCGCACACAAAGCGCGGCACCAGCACGCGGCGCGGTTTCTCCTCCAGGTTCTCCAGAATCATCTGCAGTCCCGCGCGCCCGCTGTTCACAAAGAGGCAGCACGGTGATTCCGTGTAGGGAAAATTACCCACCTCCGGCAGCTCCAGCCCGAACGGCCCGCCCATGACGATTCGCTCCATCATGCGGCCATCCTACAACCTTTCCGCGCGGCCTGCAAACAAAACACGCCCGCCGGGGGTTGCGGCGGGCGCGCGTTTGGAATGGTGTTTCGCACCGCTCTTCAGCGGATGTTCACCACCTTGGTTTCACCCTTCT
>JAZUGI010000139.1:0-9085 GCA_045641125.1 Akkermansia sp. | reverse complement strand
CGTTCCTACATCATGCCCCGCCTTGCGGGGCATGCGCTGACGCGTGTTTGAAGCATCCTTTCATATAGCGCGGTTCATTGCTGTTGCAGCCTTGAGGGCGCGGAAACGTCACCCTGCGAATGCAGGGTGGTGATGAGACCGCGCGCGAAGCGCGCGCAAGAACTGAAGCCATACCGATGGCGACTCAAAGTTAGGCCAGGCCGGAAGGCCTGGGGGTAACCGCCGTCCTAACGTCTCTACACCGAACCCCGCTCCGCGGGGTGGATGGTGTCTCCCGTTGCATGTCTCTAAACCTTCAAGATTCGCCTTGCGTACCCCGACCACACAAATTCATAGTTTCCAAAAATTATTGGGACACATGTGAGCAAATGCAAAAAAATTGTTTTTTTTCACTTGCGCGTTGTCGTAAGGCATGATATGGGAAGCTCGTGGACACATTCTACTACGTAATCTACGCATTGATATTTGCCCTCTCCGTTTCAGGCCTGGTGGTGGGCGTAACCAACGATGCCTGCAACTTCCTGAACGCCTCCCTTGGCTGCAAGGCCGCCAAGCGAATCACGGTGGTGGCCGTTGCCGCCTTCGGTGTGCTGCTCGGGGCCGTCTTCTCCAGCGGCATGATGGCCGTGGCGCGCAGCGGCGTGTTCGTGCCATCCATGTTCACCTTTGAGCAGATGATGCTGCTCCTGCTCGCCGTGATGGTGGCGAACGTAATCCTGCTGGATATCTTCAACACGCTGGGCCTGCCCACCTCCACCACGGTGGCGCTGGTGTTTGCGCTGCTCGGTTCCGCGTTCGGCATGGCGGTGTACGCCAGCGGCGGTGACCACGCCGTGGGCGACTACCTGAACACGGGCAACACCATGACCATTGTGGCGGCCATCTTCTGTTCCGTGGCGCTCGCCTTCACCGTGGGCAGCGTGGTCATGTGGGTGTCGCGCCTCATCTTCACCTTCCGCTACCAGGGGGTGTACAAGTACATCGGTTCCCTCTGGTGCGGCCTGGCCTTCACGGCCATCTCCTACTTCGCCGTCTTCAAGGGCCTGGCCTCCAGCCCCATCATGCCGCAGGGCCTCATGCAAACGCTGCATGACAACATGGCCCTGCTGATTCCCGCGTGCTTTGTGGGCTGGGTGGCGGTGGCAGCCTTCCTGCAGTACGTCTGCCGGGTGAACACGCTGCGCCTCACCGTGCTGGCCGGCACCTTCTCCCTGGCGCTCGCCTTTGCCGGAAACGATTTGGTGAACTTCATCGGCGTGTTCATGGCCGCCAAGACCTCCCTCGTCCTCGGTGAGGAGTGGGTGGCCGGCGGCGGCGACCTGGCCCAGCTCACCATGGGCCGCCTCACGGAGCCCGTGCAGGCGGATACGCTCTACCTGGCCGGTGCGGGCCTGCTGATGGTGGCCGTGCTCTTCTTCTCCAAAAAGGCGCGCAAGGTGTCGGAGACGGAGCTCAAGCTCTCCGCCGCCAATACCGCCAAGGAGCGTTTCGGCTCCAGCCTGGCCGCCCGCGTGATGGTGCGCCGCACCGTGGAGACCGTGCGCTTCGTGGAACGCCTGGCACCCCGCCGCGTGCGCGAGGCCGTGGCACGCCGCTTCGCCCCGCTCACCCCGGAGGAGGAAAGCGCCAGCGGCGCCTTCTACGACCAGGTGCGCGGCTCTGTGAACCTCACCGTGGCCGCCCTGCTCATCTCTGTGGCCACCTCTTTCGAGCTTCCCCTCTCCACCACCTATGTCACCTTTATGGTAGCCATGGGTTCCTCCCTGGCGGACCGCGCCTGGGGGCGTGACAGCGCTGTGTACCGCATCACGGGTGTGCTGGCTGTGGTGGGCGGCTGGTTTCTCACCGCCCTGGCTGCCGGGGCGGCCGCCTTTGTGGTGGCCCTGGTGATGGCATACGGCGGTTTCTGGGGCGTTATCGCCATGATTGTCCTGGCCCTGGGCCTGCTGCTCAAGTCCGCGCTGGCCAAGTCTGCCGACTCCACCGGCACGCATCTCATGGATATCCACAACGAGCAGAGCCTGCGCGAGTTCGGCAAGCACTCCGCCGATACCCTGGGCCGCATGTACGGTATATACCGCGCCATGGTCAAGGCCCTCATCGCAGAGGACTACAAGGCCCTCAAGCGCCTCCGCAAGTCCGCCCGCTCCATCAAGCGCGACCTGGATCTGCAGGACGAGAACGAGGTGACGCCGCTGCTGGTCTCCCTGCCCAAGGAAGAGACGCGCCGCGGCCAGATCATCTACCGCATCCAGCAGATTTCCGCCGCCACCTGCCAGAGCCTCCACCTCCTGGTCAAGGGCAGCTACAACCACCTGGACAACATGCACGAGGGCCTCTCCCAGGAACAGGGCGACGACTTGATGCGCATGGTGGAGGCTATCGACGACTTCTTCCCCGGTCTCACGGACATGCTGGTGCAGGGGCGTTTCGATGAAATCGACACCTTGCTGGAGAAGCGCGAGCAGCTCAGCGAGCTCTTTGCCCAGTGCATTGAGCGCCACTTGCTCAACCACGCGGACGATGTGAACCGCATGCGCACCAACATCCTCTACCTCACCCTCCTCAACGAGACCCGCGCCATGAACGCCCACGCCTTCGCCCTCATCGACCGCATCCGCGCCCTCTTCCAGTGCGAGTGACCGCGTATGCGCCTTTGTTGGTGAAAACAGGATTTGGGTTGAAAATCGCCGGGATATGCCCTTCACCCCGCCAAATGGCGGGGTGCTACCAGAAAATCGCCTCACGTGCCAATGTGGGGGTACTTTGGCGAAGATGGAAGGCGATAGTTGAAGACGGGTCTTTGTACCGAACCCCGCTCTGCGGGGTGGATGACTTCTCTCTCACGGCTGTTCGCAGAGGCCGATGAAGTAGGGCGGGGCAGAGGTGGTGAGGTCTCCTATGGCCCAGATGAAGGGCTTGTCGAAGCGGATGGAGGGAGGCGGCTCCGGCAGTATGCATGTGGCCTTTATCGTGACAATGGTGACGGCGGCGGCTTCCGTGCCTTGCTCGTCCACTTTCACATAGCATTTCTGGAATACATCCGCCAGCTGCAGGGGCGTGTCAGAGAAGCCGGAAAAGTCCGCATGGTCGGAGAAGGCGTCACTCACGCCCGCCTTGATGAGAGCCTGTTTCAGGCTGAAGCGCTCCGGCGGCAGGGTGAGGCGCGGCAGGCTGACCTGCACAAGCTCAGGGGAGCTCTTGGCCAGGGCGGTGCGGATGGCGGAGTACTTGGCGGCATCCAGGCCTTGTGCAAAGCGGCGGGCGTCTCCCTTGGGCAGGATCCCGATGAAGCAGCCCGGCTCCCCCTTGGCGGCGGGCGCATACATGAGCGCCACGGCTTTCCAGTCCGCGCCCTCCGCATAGCGGCAGGAGAGCTCATCATCCATCATCTGCACGGTTTTTTGCGAGCCGTCCGCCAGGGTGAAGGGTGCGTCCTGGGTGGCGGAGACTTGGAAGGGATGCAGCCATTTTTCGTTCAGGTAGACGGCGTTGGCGGCCATCAGGAGCGTTCCCGTGTGGATATCCGGCGGGGAAATCACGTTGGCAACCTTGCCGTGCGTGCGGTCGGAGCACCAGGCGTTCACCTTTTCTGCCGCGCGTTCGGGATGCGTGCTGAACGGCACGCGCTGCACCTCTGCCGGGTTGGGTTTGAGTTTCAGGGAATCGTCTGCAAAAAGTGCGTTGGCGGATTCCACCTTCATGGTGCTGGGCACAGCCTGCTTGCCATAGGGCAGGGCAGCCAGCTGCGCGCTCGTGCTCCCCGCCGCACCGCTCTGCAGCAGGTGGAGCAGTTTTTCCGCGGAATCCGGGGAGAACACCACGTTGCCTTCCTGTTCCTGCACCACGAAGCGGAAAAGGTTGAAGGCTAGGGCATCGCTCGCCACCTCGCCTTTTACTTGAATCTCCGGCTCCGGCATGGCCTGCGGTTCAGGCGCCTTCTGCGTGCATGCTGCCGCCAGCACGGCCGCCGGCAACAGCCCCCAAAATGTCAGGTTGCGTATCTTCATACATCCCAATAAAGCATGAAACTGCCCCTCTTGTCCACCTCCAAAACGTTTTTTTGCATTTTTTTTCATGGCCAATTTAATGCCAACCGCGTTCTGGAGTCCAGGCAAGCGCAAAAGAGTCCCCTTTATTGAGCGAAGTTACAACCGGTTTCAGAAAACGGCACAGCTGCTGCATGACCTCGTCAAATGGCATTGCCGCAGCCCCCATGCTGCGGTTGAAGAACTCCCATTTCTTGTGCATATCCGGCATGAGTGCCATTTTTTCCACGTGGGGGAATGTATCCGCATCGTGGCGAGTGGCGCGATTTTCCATGGTTTGCCTATGCGCTTGCCGTTTGGATGTCAAGTAAAAATAGACAAAAAGAGACAATTCGCATATTAAACTTGTCTATATTTGGATAAAAGCGAGCGTGTGCATGAGAGTGGCCCCTCACGGTTGTTCGCAGAGGCCGATGAAGTAGGGCGGGGCGGCGGTGGTGAGGTCGCCTATGGCCCAGATGAAGGGCTTGTCGAAGCGGATGGAGGGAGGCGGCTCCGGCGGTATGCAATAGGCATCTATCGTGGTAATGGTGACGGCGGCGGCTTCCGTGCCTTGCTCGTCCACTTTCACATAGCATTTCTGGAATACATCCGCCAGCTGCAGGGACGTGTCAGAGAAGCCGGAAAAGTCCGCATGGTCGGAGAAGGCGTCATTCACGCCCGCCTTGATGAGAGCCTGTCTCAAGCTGAAGCGCTCCGGCTGCAGGGTGAGGCGCGGTAGGCTGACCTGCACATGCTCAGGGGAGCTCTTGGCCAGGGCGGTGCGGATGGCGGAGTACTTGGCGGCATCCAGGCCTTGTGCAAAGCGGCGGGCGTCTCCCTTGGGCAGGATGCCGATGAAGCAGCCCGGCTCCCCCTTGGCGGCGGGCGCATACATGAGCGCCACGGCTTTCCAGTCCGCCCCCTCAGCGTAACGGCAGGAGAGCTCCTCATCCATCATCTGCACGGTCTTATGCGAGCCGTCCGCCAGGGTGAAGGGTGCGTCCTTGGTGGCGGAGACTTGGAAGGGATGCAGCCATTTTTCGTTCAGATAGACGGCGTTGGCGGCCATCAGGAGCGTTGCCGGGTGGATGTCCTGCGGGGAAATCACGTTGGCAATCTTGCCGTGCGTGCGGTCGGAGCACCAGGCGTTCACCTTCTCTGCCGCGCGCGCGGAATCGGTGCTGAACGGCACGCGCTGCACCTCTGCCGGGTTGGGTTTGAGTTTCAGGGAATCGTCTGCAAAAAGCGCGTTGGCGGATTCCACCTTCATGGTGCTGGGCACAGCCTGCTTGCCATAGGGCAGGGCCGCGAGCTGCGCTCGCGTGCTGCCCGCCGCGCCGCTCTGCAGCAGGTGGAGCAGTTTTTCCGCGGAATCCGGGGAGAACACCACGTTGCCTTCCTGTTCCTGCACCACGGAGCGGAAAAGGTTGAAGGCCAGGGCGTCGCTCGCCACCTCGCCCTTCACTTGAATCTCCGGCTCCGGGATGACTTGCGGCTCAGGCTCCTTCTGCGTGCATGCCGCCGCCAGCACGGCCGCCGGCAGCAGCCCCAAAAATGTCAGGTTGCGTATCTTCATACATCCCTATTAAGCATGAAACTGCCCTTTTGTCCAAGCCCCAAACGTTTTTTTTGCATTTTTTTTGAAAAAAACGTCATACGCGGCACGCGGGCAAAATAAGGCTTGATTGGCGGGGCGGAAACAGATATACTCGCCCCCGCGCGAGTTTAACAAACCCCGGTCGTCGGTCCTCCTTTTCCTTTGGAAGCAGAGCTCGCATGGAGGGAAACCCGGCCACACATACCATGCCTGAAGAACCAGAAAACGAGCAAGGGGTCATTCAACTGGCCCATTTCGAGATTCCGAACACCCTCAAGCGCATTGAGGATCCGGAAGACCCCAACCATATCACTTTCGTCGCGGAGCCTATCGAGACAGGTTTCGGCCACACGCTGGGCAACTCCCTGCGCCGTGTGCTCCTGAGCTCCCTGGAGGGCGCCGCCATCACCAGCGTCCGTATCGCCGGCGCCCAGCATGAGTTCACCTCCCTTCCCGGTGTGGTGGAGGATGTCACCGAGATTATCCTCAACCTCAAGAAGGTCAAGTTCATCCACCACGGCAAGGAGCCCCGCACCCTTTCCCTCCGCGTCACCAAGCAGGGTGAAGTCACCGCTGCCGACATCAAGGAGGACCACATGTACTCCGTCGTCAACAAGGACCAGATCATCTGCCACCTTGACCAGAGCACCATCTTTGACTGCGATTTCGAGGTCAACGTGGGCCGCGGCTTCCACACCGCCGACGACAACAACGACAAGGACCGCCCCATCGGCGTCATCCCCATTGATTCCATCTTCTCCCCCGTCACCCGCGTGAAGTACGCGGTGGACAACGCCCGCGTGGGCCAGATGACCGAGTTCGACAAGCTCATCCTCGACGTGTGGACGGACGGCCGCGTGTCCCCGGACAGCGCCATGCTGCAGGCTGCAAGCATCCTGCGCCACCACTTGGATGTGTTTGTGGACGACGACACGCGCCGCGTGGAGTTCGACAAGTCCTCCAGCGCAGAGCAGGACGCCAACACGGCCCAGCTGCGCAAGCTGCTCAACATGAGCGTGAACGAGATCGAGCTCTCCGTGCGTGGGGCCAACTGCCTCAACAACGCCAACATCACCACCGTCGGCCAGCTCGCCATGAAGACGGAGGCGGAGATGCTCAAGTACCGGAACTTCGGCAAGAAGTCCCTGAACGAAATCAAGGACAAGCTCGTGCAGCACGGCCTCTCCCTGGGCATGCAGTTCGATCCCAAGCTGCTCGCACCGGCCAGCGGCGGTTCCTCCCGCCTGCGCGATGCAGACGACGACACCCGCGGCACGGACCTGCAGGCCCTCATCTCCCACAACATCGACGTCTATTCCGACGAAGACGAATAAACCCATCAAACCTTCAACATCTAACTAGATACATACCATGAGACACGGAGTAAAGAAAGCCAAGCTTCAGCGCACGGCATCACATCGCAAGGCCATGCTGGCCAACCAGGCTTGCAGCCTCATCAGCAACGGCCGCATCACCACCACCCTTGCCAAGGCCAAGGCGCTTCGCCCCTATGTGGAGAAGCTCATCACACTGGCTCGCAAGGGCACCCTGCACACCCGCCGCCAGGTTCTCGCCACGCTGCCCCAGCCCAAGGTTGTCGGCAAGCTCTTCGGTGAGGTCGTCGACGCCATCAACAACCGCGAGGGCGGCCCCCGCCAGGGCGGCTACTGCCGCATCGTCAAGATCGGCCAGCGCAAGACCGACAGCGCCCCCATGGCCATCATCGAGATCATCGACCTGCCCCAGCTGCAGGCTCCCGTGGCCCCGGTGACCACCACCTCCACCGGTTCCACCGCAGAGGAGGCCCCGGCCGAGACCCCCGCCGCCGAGTAAAGCGCGGTTGCAAACATTATATCATGGGCTGGCGGTTTCCGAAAGGATGCCGCCAGCCTTTTTATATCTTGCAGGGCGGTTGAATAGGTGTAAGATACCCATTGAAGATGATTTTTGTCGAGAAAAAGCATTGCCATCTCATACGATGTGCGTTGCTGTGCCCGATTTTTTGAAATAATTGCTTGACTTTGCATTGCGAAAGGGTATTGTTAGAACTATAGGGCATGCCGTTTCCATCATTCACTCATCAAGCCTTTGCAGGCTTTTGCAGATGCTTGCAGAGCAACTTGTCTCTCGCTACAACCCAGGCATGCCCGGCTTCCCCTTTATCTATCAGGAGACGAGAATGCTACCGCCTTCGGTAGGTTGACACTAGCAGATAGAGAATATACAAACGCTTGCAGATATGATACGCTTCATTATTATGCATTGGAAGAGGCAATACTCCAACAAGCCGGTTTTAACCGTACTGTCTTTCGTGCTGGCAATGTTTCTATGCATGGCAGTTGTACACCTTGGAATGCTTGTATTTAGTTGCAACGTTACGGAAATTGACGACATCGGGGTCCTTACGCCGGGAGCATATAGTTACAAAATGGGAACGGAAGGGCGGTGGCTCAATTGGTTGTGTTTCCCAATACTCGCCTTGTACAGTCCGCATACTGCCCAGGCCTTCAATGCCATTTGCCTGTATGTATTTTCATTTGCGGTGTTGCGGCAGTACCTAGGTCAATATCGCTCAATGCTTTTTGCTCTTCTACCCACGCTGTTTCCGGCATTTTGCTCGTTAAACTATTGGCCGGTTACCATGGTGCCATCCTTTCTTCTCCTGTTATGCGCGGCGGCTTTGCACAAAAAATCAGGGACGAATACTTCTTTATTATTTTTGGTATATTGATGAATGGAGTAATAAGCCATTTCTACTTTCTATTGCCGCTACTATACATTCGCCAAGATATCAGGGGATGTTTTAGAATGGTTGCTCTTTGGATAATAGGATTCGTGGTAGGATATGCCACAGCGAACATAGCGACACTTATATATACAGGGCATACCATTCAATTAGACGCGTGGAGAAACCCTCACTATATCTCGTCCATTCAGGATTTTATTCAAAATGTAAAGCATTCATTGTCCTCTATTCTCAGCCAAGTCAAATACTTTGGGAAACCGTATGCCATTGCTGCCCTAATGGGTATTGCGAACGTGGTCTACCGGATGTATCGTGGTGATTGGCGACTCGTTCCCCAGTTGATTATTATTACGCTAGTTTCATGCAGTATATTTTCCTCCTCGTTATATGCTGGAATTGATGTGGAAACACGCAGCGTTTTGTGTTTGTTTTTTGGGCTGATGCTCTTCCTTGTGTGCTCTTTGAATAAACGCCCCGTAATTCTGGTCTGCGCAATCTTTCTCATGTCCATGCAGCAATATCGGATGTCGGCAGTCCATATCCAGCATTGGAATACGGTACGGCATGTATGGCAGGAGGGGTTGGCAGGCATTCCCTCATTCCCGCATGAGCATTTTCGGGTTCTCATGCTTTCATCGAAACACAAAATGCATTCGTTAGTGAAAGAAATAGAAAAAACCTACAACGTGGTACCCACACAGACATACAGTT
>JAZUGI010000138.1:0-16365 GCA_045641125.1 Akkermansia sp. | reverse complement strand
CCCTCGTCCTCGGTGTAGCCGACGTTCTTGGTGTTGTCGGACACACCCCAGATGACACCGGCCTTGCCCTTGTAGTTCTTGCGGAACTTCTCCTGGGCCTTGGCGTCCATCTTGTCGTAGTCCTTGAAGATGTTGATGACGGTGCAGCCCTTGGCGTCCTTCATGTCATTGCATGTGATGGCGCTGGGCATCTTGACGCTGGGGTCCTTGGAGACGGTGATCTGGGTGGCGTTCACCACGAAGAAGATGAGCAGCAGGAAGCAGCAGTCAATCATGGGAGACATGTTGACCTCTCCCTTGATTTCATCTTGGTCTCTTGCGCTTTTCTTACCCATGATAGTAGAATTGGCTAAGGTTCTCCCGCCGCCGGCATGCGGCGGCGGACCTCACTCGAAACAGGCCTTAAGCCTGCACTTCTTCAGCGCCGCCCTCAATGGCCGCCTCTTCGCCTTCCACATCCAGACCCTCCGGGATACGGGCGAGCTGGGCCTCGGCGTTGATGACGTTGATGGAGGTGTTGACCATCTCTTCCACGGCGTTGATGCAGGAAGCCTCCAGCGCCTGGGCCTTCTTCTTGAACATGAAGAAAGCGGGGATGGCGATAATGGAGATGATCAGACCCCAGAAGGTGGTGAGCAGAGCCACGGAAATGGATCCTGCCAGGTCGCTCGGGTCGGCCTGACCGGTGGTGGCCAACACGGCGAATGCCTCAATCATGCCCTGCACCGTACCGAACAGGCCGATGGAGGGAGCAATGGAACCGGCGAGAGCCAGGATGTCCACATACTTCATGGTCTGCGGACGCTCGTTGGCGGTGAAGTCTGCGATGGCGTCCTCGATGCTGTCCTTGCCCAGGTCCTCGGTGCGGTTGGCATCAATGTTGGGCAGGGCGTAAGCCACCAGGCGGCCCAGGTAGGTGGGACTCTCCGTGGCGAGCTTGATAGCGGACTGCACGCGGCACTCACCCATGAAACCAATCAACTGGGTGCGCAGGGCCTCCGGGCAGAACTTCTCATCCTTGAGCAGCTGGTAGCAGTACACGATGAGGAAGATGGTGAGACCGAGAAGGAGCACCAGGGGAATCATGGTCCAGCCACCATCAATCACCCACTTGTCGAGCATGGTCTTCTTGGTGACCTTCGCTGTCTCTTCCTGAGCCCAGGCGGAGGAGGCGATGGTAGCGGCGGCAAGCATTCCGAAAGTGAATGCACGGACGGCGAATCGGGAAATCATGTTTTTCATAAGTTCGTACGATTGGTTAGGTTTTCAGAATTGACGCTCTCCATTTAACCAAATCCTCCCGCTTTTGCAAGCATGTTTTTCTGAAAAGGGCAATTTTTTTTCTCCATGGGGGCGGGCGGCTGGATTCGGGGGCAAAAAAAAGACCACCGGCGGCAAGGCCGGTGGTCCCGATAAGAATGAAGACAAAGGTTTATTTGCACTTGCCCTTGGTCTGCCACACCTTGACGGGGACATACTGCTGCGGGGCGGGCGTATCGCAGTTGCCGGGCAGCGGACGAAGCTTGGGCATGGGCTGGGACTGGCAGCAGCAGGAGCTGAAGCTGACAGCGCACACAACGGAAAGAATGAGAGTGATAGCTTTCATGAAAGTAGGACGTTTAATGCTTACGCTGCACATTAGAGCAGAAATCCCTGCGGGCGTCAACCAAAAAAATCACCGCGCCGTGATTTTATTTCTGCCGCATGGTGGAATCCGCGCGGCGCACACGCGGCAGGAAAGCCCGCAAACGCAGGCGCGGCGGGCATTCCGCAGGCATGCGGCACCATAGCCCTTGACCCGGTGGGGCAAATGCGCTAGACTGGCGGCAACATGACAGAGCAAGCAACATACAAGGTGGCGGATATCTCCCTGAAGGACTGGGGGCGCAAGGAAATCACCATGTCGGAGTTCGAGATGCCGGGGCTCATGGCCTGCCGGGAAAAGTACGGTCCGCAGCAGCCGCTGGCGGGCGTGCGCATCACGGGCTCGCTGCATATGACCATTCAGACCGCCATCCTCATTGAAACGCTGGTGGCGCTGGGCGCAGAGGTGCGCTGGGCCAGCTGCAACATCTTCTCCACCCAGGACCACGCCGCCGCCGCCATTGCCGCTGCGGGCGTGCCCGTGTTCGCCTGGAAGGGCGAAACCCTGGAGGAATACTGGGAGTGCACCTGGAACGCGCTCTGCCACAGGGACGGCCTGGGGCCGCAGCTCATTGTGGACGATGGCGGCGATGCCACGCTCCTGCTGCACAAGGGCTATGAGATGGAAGCGGGCGACACGTGGGTGGAGAGCCCCGCCGCCTCTGCGGAGGAAGGCGTCATCAAGGCCCTGCTCAAGCGCATTGCCAAGGAGCAGCCGGGCGTGTTCCACCGCTGGATGCCGGAGCTTGCGGGCGTGTCTGAGGAAACCACCACCGGCGTGCACCGCCTCTACCAGATGGAGCGCGACGGCCGCCTGCTCATTCCCGCCATCAACGTGAACGATTCCGTTACCAAGAGCAAGTTCGACAACCTGTACGGCTGCCGCGAAAGCCTGACGGACGGCATCAAGCGCGCCACGGATGTGATGGTGGCGGGCAAGGTGGCCGTGGTGTGCGGCTACGGAGACGTGGGCAAGGGCTGCGCGCAGGCGCTGCGCGGGCTCGGCGCCCAGGTGGTGGTGACGGAGGTAGATCCCATCTGCGCGCTGCAGGCCGCCATGGAGGGCTACCGCGTGCTCACCGTGGAGGACACCCTCGGCTGGGGCGATATCTATGTGACCACCACCGGCAACTGCGACATCATTACCCTGGAGCACATGGAGAAGATCAAAGACCAGGCCATTGTCTGCAACATCGGTCATTTCGACAACGAAATCCAGGTGGCGCGCCTGCAGGGGCGAGAGGGAATCAAGTGCACCAACATCAAACCGCAGGTGGATATGTACACCTTCCCGGACGGGCACAGCCTGTACCTGCTGGCAGAGGGGCGCCTGGTGAACCTGGGCTGCGCCACGGGCCACGCCTCCTTTGTGATGAGCAACAGCTTCACCAACCAGGTGCTGGCGCAGATGGCCCTGTGGAAAGACCGCGCCACCGCCAAGCCCGGCGTGCAGGTGCTGCCCAAGGTGCTGGACGAGGAAGTGGCGCGCCTGCACCTGCAGAAGCTGGGCGTGCACCTCACCACGCTCACGCAGAAGCAGGCGGATTACCTGGGCGTGCCCGTGCAGGGCCCGTTCAAGAGCGAGTTCTACCGCTATTGATTCCACGCGGGGTACACCATGTTCCGTGATTTGGCAAGCGCGCTGGATTGGCTGTACGCCACGCAGGCCTTCGGCATCAAGCTGGGGCTGCAGGGCATGCACCGCCTGCTGGAGGCATGCGGCGTGAGCACGCCGCATGCGCGCGTCATCCACGTGGCCGGCACAAACGGCAAGGGCTCCACCTGCGCCTTCGCGGAATCCGTGGCGCGCGCCGCCGGATACGCCACGGGCCTCTTCACCTCACCGCACCTCGTGGCCTTCAACGAGCGCATCCGCGTGAACGGCGTGGACATCCCGGATGCGGATGCCGCGCGGCTCATCGGCCGGGTGAAGGAGACCATCGCGGATTGGGAAACACCGCCCACTTTCTTTGAGATTGTGCTGGCGGTGGCCATGCTGTACTTCGCGGAGCGGAACGTGGATATCATCATCCTGGAAACCGGGCTGGGCGGGCGGCTGGACGCCACCAACGCCGTGCCCAAGGACGTGGCTGTCATCACCCCCGTGGGTATGGACCACATGCAGTACCTCGGCAACACGCTTTACGAGATTGCCGGGGAGAAGGCCGCCATCATCGCCTGGCACCGCCCTGCCCTGTGCGCGCCGCAGCAGCCGGAGGCCCTGCGCGCCATTCACGAGGCCGCACAGCGCATGGACACGGAATACCGCATCATCAACACGCCCTGCGAACTGCCGCTGGGCCTGCGCGGCAGCTACCAGAAGATAAACGCCGCGCTGGCGCTGGCCGCGCTGCACTCCCTGCCGCACTTCCTGTGTTCCGCAGAGGAGGAGGCGCGCGGCCTGGCAGAGGTGAAATGGCCCGGCCGCTTCGAGGAAATCCTGCCCGGTGTCATCATGGACGGCGCGCACAACCCGCCCGCCATCCGCGTGCTCACGGAAACCTGGCGCAGGGAATTTCCCGGCACCAAGGCGCGCTGCATCTACGCCGGCTCCGCAGACAAGGCGCTGGATGAAGTTGTCACGCTGCTTTCCCCGCTGGTGGGGGAGTGGGTGCTGCCACCCGTGCAATCCCCGCGCATCATGCCGCAGCAGGAGCTGGCGGAGAAGGTGCGCTCGCTCAGCGCCGCGCCGGTTTCCACGCCTGCCACGCTGGCGGAAGCCTTGCAAAACCTTTCCCCCGGCACGCTGATTTGCGGCTCCTTCTTCCTGCTGGGGGAAGCCAAGGCCTTGTTGCAGCGGCAACCGGGCTACCGCACCACGCAGCAATAGCGCACTGCCCGCGCACTCACAGCTCCTGCAGGTATTGCAGGTAGGCATCCATGGCCTCGGACGGCGTGAGTTCCCGCTCCGTTTCCTCCACGGCGGCCTTTTGCGGCTCTTCCTCCTCCTTCTCCACCACGGCCACGGGCTGCGTTTTCTTGGGCTTGGGCTTCTTCTTTTCCCTCACCACCTCCTTGGGCTGTTCCAGCGCGGCCAGGGCACCGGGCCAGGTTGATTCCTCGGTCGGCCAGATGGTGTCGAAATCGCTCCGCCCGGGGTCGTCGTTGCGCAGCAGCTCCTCGTTGCCCAGCAGAATGCGCTTACCTTCGGTGCGCACCACGCTCATGTGGATTTTCTTGTTCTTGTCGTCCTTGTTCTGCTTGTTCTCGCGGACGTTTTTCCAGAAATCCTTGTCCATGGTGCGGTCGCTGTAGAAAATATCCTCACAGCCGATGAATTGGGCAATCATCTTGCTGGTATTGCGGTCAATCTCCTTGCCGCCCATGCCCAGCTTCTCCGCAAGCTTTTCCGCCTTGTGGGAATTCATGCTGCGGGCGGCGGGGCCCACGGCCTCCAGCACCTGAATCTTGCCATCCGTTATGGGGAAGGCCACCTGAATGTTGGCAGCGCTCATCTTCCACAGGAAGGCGTCGTCCGTTACCTTGTCCGGGGTGAAACCGCCGCTGGAGGCAATAAAGGCCAGACTGTCTCCGAGCATTTTATCAAAGGCGCCGCCGTGTGAGCGGGCATGTTCCTCCACCGCTCCCTTGCAGAGAATGAAGGCGGCGGGGCGCTTCTTGTCGCCGAAGAATTTGACGGTCGTGTCCTCCAGCTCCAGTGCCTGGATGAGTTTCTCCACAAGCTTGGAATCCTTCGGCGGATTGGGAAAGGCCAGCACGCCGATAATCTTGTCCTGCTCTGTGGCGAACACAGCCACATGCGCTCCGTCTATCAGCAAGCACAGGTTGTGGCCCACGGCCCTGGCGTTGGGGAAATCACCCTGTGCCTCCGTGAGCGTGTGCGGCTTGGCAAACGCAGGCGTGGCCAGGGCGGCGGCGGCAAGCCACGCCATGGCAAAAAGCACTTTGCGGCCGCTCTGCATCACTTCTTGGCGTAGCCGCGCATCAGGCGGGCAATGTACTTCTGCATCTCCGGCAGGTGCCGCTCAATGCTCTGCGCCAGCTTGAACTGGTTACGGGCGCGGATAAGGTTGTGCTCCGGCTTCTCCGTGCGGAAATAGAGGTCTCCGTCCAGGTAGTCCGTGAGGAAGCGCATGCCGATTTCCACGGTGATGAGCCACCCGGCGAAGGCCAGGTTGTCCACCTCCGCCGGAACCAGGAACTTGTGCGCGGCATCCAGGTAGCCCTCTGCCAGGGACTCGAAGAACGGCAGCTGCATCTCCACCTTAGAAAGGTCCGCCTCATCCTCTTCCGCCACGCAGGTGGCCGTGCGTACCATATCGCCGAAATCGTACAGCACCAGCCCCGGCATCACGGTGTCCAAGTCAATCACGCACACGGCTGCATCCGTTTCGGAATCCAGCATCACGTTGTTGATCTTGGTATCGTTGTGGGTGATACGGGTGGGGATTTCACCCTTGGCCTGCATCTCTGTGAGGCGGCTGAACTTGGGTGCCCAGGAGCGGACGAGCTCCACTTCTGCGGCGCAGTTGGCGAGCCTTCCCTTGGGGTCGGCCTTGATGCTGGCCTCCAGGTTTTCGTAGCGTTTGGGGGTGTTGTGGAAATCCGGGATGGACTCTTTGATGTCCTCCGGGTTCATATCGCAGATGAGGTCCTGGAAAGAACCGAAGGCGAACCCGGCCTGGTAGGCCTGGCGGGTGTTCTCCACCACGTCGTAGGTGTGGGTGTCCTCAATGTTGTTGTAGCAGCGCCAGGTACCGCCCTCTTCCGGAAGGTTGATGTAGTTGCGGCCGCCGCGGGCGGGGTAGAGCATGAGCGTCTGCCCGGCGGCGTTGCGGCGGCGGCGCAGCAGCTTCCACGTGATATGGCGCGTCACCTTCTCCACGTTGCGCATCACCTGCGCCGGGTCCTTGAAGACATAGTCGTTGATGCGCTGCAGGATGTAGCGGTCCTCATGGCCGTCCTCCGTCCGGTAACATGCGCGGTAGGTGGTGTTGATGTGGCCGTTGCGCAATTCCTCGCCGTAGAGGAAATCCCCGCTGATGGCGAATTGGTCGCCGATGCGGGCGATGCGCATGCCGAGTTCGTCGTTGGTGTGCTGTTCAAGGGGCATAGGAAAAAGGGGCTTATTTCTCGGAATCGATAATCTGGAAAGACAGCAGCTTGGGGACGTCACGCACGGGGTCCTTCACCACCACGGTAATCTGGGACTGGCGCTCGCTCACCACCATGGAGGAGGTCTTGATGCGCTTGTAGTCCGGCATGTTGTTGGCCTTGTACGCCAGGGCAAAGGCCAGGGTCTTGCCGTCATCGCCGGAAACGGACCAGGAATTCTTCGGGTTGATGCCGTCGCTCTTGCGGTAGGGGGAGAGCACGGCGTTCTTGGCATCCTGGAAGTCACCCTTTTCAGAGGTGGTCATGCGGATGGGATAGGGGGAAAGGTTGATGAGGTGCACGCCCTTCTTGGGGAAGTCCTTTTCCTTGAAGAACAGCCCCTGCAGCACCTTGGAATCCTTGGCGGGAATCACGAAGCCAATCACCTTGGAACCGGTGGGCACATCGTTGAGCACCAGGTCCGGGGGCGGCAGCTTGGCCTCCTTTTCCGCATCATCCTTGGCCCCGGCAAGGGTGGATGAAGGATCGCTCGTCCAGAAGCGGATCTTGCCGTCCACCGCCGGAATGGGGCGGGAGGGAGTGCGCGCGGCAACGGACACCGCCACAAACTTCTTGCCAATCTGGCAGTAGAGCGGGTTGGGCAGCGTCTCCCCGGAGGGTGAGCACACCATCAGGCGCACGCCTTTCTTGGCGGCGGCTTCTTCCTTCGCGGCATCCTTGGCGGATACCTTGCCGTTGTCAAAGTTGTCATCCTGGGCGCATGCGGGCTGCAGCGCGGGAACTGCCGCCAGGGCCAGCGCCAGGGCAAATGCGGATATCGTCTTCATTGTCATGAAATAAAGGGATGCCTGTTTCGCGGAAATTCTAACAAGCGCGCCCCCGCAACGCAAGAAGAAAATTCAGGGCATTGACAATTGATGATTTCCCATTTACGATTTATACCGTGGGCTGGAAAAAACAGGATGAACAAATAAGGGAACTCTACCGGGAACACGCGGCAGAGTTGCTGAAAATACTGGAGAGGCCCCGCAGCTCCTATGCCGACTGGCAGGAGCGCGCCGCCAGCGGCGCGCTTTTTCAGGTGGCATAAAAAAGCCTTACGGCTTGACATTTGGCGCACGTGCGCGTATAAGGCGCGGCGCAATGGAGAAGGATGCCAAGTTGATAGCCTTGGAGACGCACCCGGTGGGGCGGCTCCTTTTCCAGTACTCGCTGCCGGCCATCATCGGCATGGCGGCCATGGCCGTCTTCAACATCGTGGATTCCATCTACGTCGGCCAGTGCTGCAATGCCTACGCCATAGCGGCCATTGCGCTCATCTTCCCGCTCATGAACCTCATCGGCGCGGCGGGCACCCTGGTGGGGCTGGGCAGCGCGGCGTCCGCCTCCATCTTCCTGGGGCAGCAGAAGTTTGAGAACGCCTTCCGCGTGCTGGGGCACTGCCTGGGAATGAGCTTCCTGCTGGGAGCCCTGGTGGGCTGGGTGCCGCTGCTGTGGCTGGATGAAATTCTGGAGTTTTTCGGGGCGGACCGGGACACGCTGGGCCCGGCGCGTGATTTCACATACATCCTGCTCCTCGGGTGCCCGATAACATACTTCCTGTTCAACCTGAACCACCTGATGCGCGCGAGCGGCTACCCCAAGAAAGCCATGGTGAGCCTGCTGATTGCCCTGGTGGTGAACGTGGCCGCGGCGCACGTGTTCATCTACTGGCTGGGTTGGGGGATGACGGGAGCGGGCATTGCCACCATTGGCGCGGAGGCCGTGGCGCTCGTCTGGGTGCTGGCGCACTACTGCCGCAGCAATCACATTCTTCACTTCAAGCGCGGCATCTACCGGCCGAAACTCAAGATTGCGCGCCGCATCTGCACCGTGGGCCTGCCGCCCTGCCTGCTCAACATTGTGGGTTGCGTGATTGTGGTGGTGTTCAACAAGCTCATCATCCAGTTCGACGGCCAGCTGGGCCTGGCCGCCTTCGGCATTGTGAACCGCGTGCTCTTCCTCTTCGTGATGGTGGTGCTGGGTGTGACCCAGGGCATGCAGCCCATTGCCGGGTACAACCTGGGGCTCGGCAACTACGCCCGCGTGAAAGCCGTGCTCTACCGCGCTGCCGCTGCCGCCGTGGCCATCACCTCCGTCGGCTGGCTCATGGCGGAATTCTTCCCGGGCATTGTGGTTGCGGCCTTCGTCAGCGCAGACGATCCCAACTACCGCGAGCTCATGGATATCAGCGTGCGCGGCATGCGCTACATGGCGCTCGTGTTCCCCATTGTGGGCTCCCAGATTGTCATCGGCAACTTCTTCCAGTCCATCGGGCGCCCGGTGATGAGCATCTTCCTGAACCTTTCCCGCCAATGCCTGGTGCTGCTGCCCTGCCTGCTCATCCTGCCGCGCTACTTCACGGATGATTCCGGCATCTGGCTCTCCCAGGCCGTGTCCGACGGCTTCTGCGGCGTGGTGAGCATTCTGGTGATGCGCCGCTTCATCCGCCACGTGCTGGACAAGCAGGGCCCCAACCCTTCCACCTGAGATACCATGAACAAGATACCCGTTCTCATAGCCACCCGCAACGCCCACAAGGCAAAGGAAATTGCGCGCATCCTCCCCGCGCCCTACGAGGTGCACACCATGGCGGAATACCCGGATATCCCGGATCCCGTGGAGAACGGCACCACCTTTGCCGCAAACGCCGCCATCAAGGCGGAATCCGTTTCCGCACGCGTGCCCGGCCTGGTGGTGGCGGATGATTCCGGCATCTGCGTGGATTTGCTCAACGGCGCCCCCGGCGTGATGTCCGCCCGCTTCTGCGGCGAGCACGGCAAGGACGACGAGAACAACCGCAAGCTCCTGCGCGAACTCGCAGCCCTGCCCGGCCAGGCCCCGTACAAGGCCCACTACGCCTGCGCCATCAGCCTGGCGGAGGGCGGCAGGGAGATTGCCTCCTTCCTCGGCACCGTGGAGGGGCAGATTACCCTCAATCCCACCGGTACCGGCGGCTTCGGGTATGACCCCCTCTTCATCCCGGACGGCTTCAACTGCACCATGGCCCAGCTCACCCCGGAGCAGAAGGATTCCATCTCCCACCGCGCCCGCGCCCTGCAGAAGCTCGCCCAATTCCTGGCTGGATGGGTGCGCTAACTATTTGTCTACAATGCGTTGTGCATGAAATAGGACCTCCCGAACGGCCTGTTTCCTATCAAAAGTCGATGGGCTTTTGCAATCCTGGCAACACCGAGTGAGGCCTGGAGAGCCCCGCTTCGTCTTTTTGGAATTCTGCAGAACTTTTCCCTTGCGCGGGCGCGGGCGCAGGGGTAGAATCAATGCTGGGGTGCCGCTCATTCCCTGCATGCAGTGTTTTTTTGCAAAAATTTGCAAAAAAACACGACAAAACGCGTGCATACCCGCTTAATAGGGTGTGGAGAGTGGCTGCGCCACTACATCCCTCCTCTAAAAACCGTACCATCCACCATCCAACCATGACACGCCACCTCATCACCGCCATAGCCCTGGCCGTTCCGGGCTTCCTTTGCGCCACGCTGCCGGCGCAGGCCGCGCCGCGCACCAAGGCTGCGCCAAGCACCAAGGCCCAGGCCCCCGCCCAGCGCCAGATCATCTCCGTTGCAAACGTGCAGGACGACTACCGCCTCTTGTACCCGCAAAAGGACAGGCCGCTCACCGTCATCAACTATGCGGAGGACGTGGTACCGCCGGAGGCCGTGGGAGCGGAGGACACGCTCGGCATTGTCTCCGTGAGCCCGGCGGTGCCCGTGAGCGCCGTGTGGACCAGTCAGTCCGAGCTCACCGTCGTCCTCAAGGGCGACCTGGACCCGGAGGCCGTGTACCGCATCAAGGGGAACGCCGGGGTGAAGAACGCGCAGGGGCGGGAAGTGTTCCCCTTTGCGGCGCTGCCGTTCGCGGACCACCTGCCGGATTATTTCGGCGGCAGCCAGCGTTTCATCACCTGCCATGAACGGAATGCGGGCACGGTGTCCAAGTTCCTGGGCAGGGCCGTGCTGCGGTCCATCGTCACCCAGGCCAATGGCGAAAAGAAGGTGGCGGACCGCCCGGCCGCCGTGCGCCCCGCCACCGTGGGGGACGCCGTGGCACACTGGGAGGACTACCTGGACAACGAGGGCTACAAGGAGGAGATAGAGGCTTTCAAGGCGCTGCCGCAGGATGAGGTGCTGCCCTGCTACTGGTATTTCGAGATGCCCGTTCCGGCGGCGAACGAGGAGCTGCAGCTGGTGCTGCCCGGCTACGGCAACCTAGACCGCAACACCGGGCAGCGGCGCGACTGCGTGGTGAGGACCGCCACGCTGCCCGAATTGGACATCACCCTGGAGCGGCGCCACACCGGGCTGGGCCGGTACGACATCCTGGTGCAGATGGAGCAGCCCGTGGCCCCGGAGGAGCTGGAGCGCGCCCTGATGCAGGGCACTTGGGAAATCCGCACGGAGGATGATTCCAAGGCCGCGCCGGTTGCCACCATGCAGGCGGAGAACGGTGTGCTCAAGGCCACCGTGAACGGCAGGCCCGTGACCATGAGCTATGATGCAGAGGCCACGGCCAAACTACAGAAGAATGTGCCCACCGCCGCCGGCGAGAAACCCGGCTGCCCCACCGCCGTGCTGCACATGGACACCGGCGGGGAGTGCTTCCGCCTCAGCGCCGTGCTGAAGCTTGCATCCGTGCACGGCGCGTCTGCGGACAATCTGAAGGACTCCTGCTTTGTGAGCCCGCCCCACCCCACCATCAACACGGATGTGCTCACCTCCGGCAAGCTCAGCAAGGGCAGCAAGACCATCCACTGCCTGGTGCAGAGCCTGGAGAAGGCCACCGCGCACATCTACCGCATCGATGCCCACGGTGAGACCCCCGCCAAGGTGCTGGCCGCCTTCCGCGAGCTCTACACGCCCGCCAAGGTGCTGGAGCTCGGTGAATACTCGGATGAGGCGGACGAGGCAAAGAAGCACCCCACCGTCTTCCCCGTGCAGCTGCTGCCCGGTGTGGCGGAAAGCGTGGAGGTGGACATTCCCTGCGACAGCGAGCCGCACGATATCAAGCTCGGCGAGCTCTTCCCCCAGGCCCCGGAAAGCGCCATGTACTTCATGGAGGTCAACGGCACACTGGTGCCCGACCTCGGCAAGCCCGGCGCCAAATACGCCAACCAGGGCATCATCCAGGTCACGGACCTCGGTCTCATGTGGAAGGAGAGCCGCGACAAGATTTTCGCGTACGGCTACCGCTTGTCGGATGCCAAGGCGCTGGAGCACGGCACCCTGCTGCTGCAGGACAAGGACGGCGAAACCATCGCCACGCTGGACATGCAAAACGGCATAGCGGAAGGCACGCTGCTGAAGGGCACGTGCTTCCTGCAGCTGGTGAGCGGGGACGATTGCTACACCGTGGCCCTGAAGGACGCCAAGTCCAAAAACGAAACCACGCAGCTCACGGGAGACTTCTGGGTGTCCGAGGCGGAGCGGAGCATGCCGCGCACGGAAACCTTCCTCTTTGCGGACCGAAGCCTGTACCGCCCCGGGGAGACCGCGCACATCAAGGGATACGTGCGCACCTTCACCGGGGATGAGGTGAGCATCCCGGAAATCACCTCGCTCACCGCCACCGTGGAGGGCGACAACACGCCCATCAAGGTGGATGTGCAGCCGGACGGCAGCTTCGCCGTGGATGTGCAGCCCACCACTGTCGGCAGTTTCGTGGAGGTGAGGTTCAAGATGGTGCAGGCCGGGGACGGCAACGGCACCTCCCCGGATATGGCCGCCGTCAAGGCCATGGGGGCGGATATGAAGGACGTGCAGTACAAACTGGACAACTCCCGTACCGCCACCATCAACCTCAACGTGCAGGAATTCCACCGTGACGAGTTCGAGCTGAAGCAGGCCCTCACCGTGGATTCCGGCGCTCAGTGGGTGGAGGTTTCCACAGATGCCGCCGGGTTCAACGGCGCGCCCGTGGCCAACGGCAGCGTGGTGTGGGAGCTGCGGCAGGAGAAGGCAGACCTTTATCCGGACGCCTTCCCCTCTTTCCAGTTCTCCGATGACGACACCCTGGGTGAAAGGCCCGATTCCGAAAGCGCGTTTGCCGGCAGCACCGCCAAGCTGGACGGGAAGGGGCACGGCGCGCACCGCTTCGACCTTGCCGCCGCCTCCGGCCGCCGCCAGATCACCGTGGGCAGCACCGTAACCAACGCCAACGGCCGCAGCGTGCGCTTCGCCGAGCGCCGCATCGTTGATTCCAGCAGCGTCTACGGCGGCATCCGCATCGCCAACCGCATTGTGGAGAAGGGGCGGAACGCGGAAATCTCCCTGGTGGCCGTGGATGCGGAGGGCAACGCCCTCGCCTCCGCGCCCGTGAACGCCAAGGTCAAGGTGGAGCGCCAGAGTTTCCGCAGCTATCGCTTCGGCCTCGGTTCCACCTCCGCCGCGCGCAACGTGCCGCGGGTCCAGACCGTGGCGGAGCAGGACGTGCAGATCACCGGAACGCCCTCCGGCGTCTCCATCCCGGTCGCGCACCCCGGCAAGCACCTGGTCACCCTGGAGGGCACGGATGCCCAGGGACGCACCTTCAAGGCCACGCAGGATTTCTATGTGATAGGCGAGCATGAGCTGGAGGAGGACATCCCGTGGGAATTCCGCTACGGCGGGGGTATCGGGCTTGTGCGGGACAAGGACGTGTACAAGCCCGGGGATACGGCGCACCTGCTGGTGCAGTCGCCCGTGGATGCAGAGGCGCTCATCACGCTTGAGCGCGACGGCGTGGTGCGGCACTTCACGCAGCACATCTCCGCCGCGCATCCCATGGTGGATATTCCGCTCACGGAGGCGGACGCGCCCGGCCTGGCCGCAGGAATCTTCCTGGTGCAGGATGCTTCCGCCCGCAAGGACGGCAGCGGGCTGCCCATCATCAAGACCGCAGAAATCCCCCTGCGCGTGGATCCCGTGAGCAAGCGCCTGGCCGTGGAGCTGGACAAGCCGGCCTCCCCGCAGCTGCCCGGTGCCACCGCCCGCGTCTCCGGCGTGGTGAAGGACGCCCAGGGCAACCCGCTCGCCAATGCGGGCGTGACCCTGTACGCGGAGGACGAGGGCACGCTGCAGATTCGCGGCTACAAGCTGCCGGATCCCGCCCGCCACTTCTACACGGACACCGCCCCCTGCCACTCCCTGCGCACGTACTCCTCCCTCTTCCAAATCAGCGGGGAGGCCTTCAAGACGAGCATGCTCGGCAACAAGGGCGTGTTTATCGGCGGCGGTGACGATGATGGGGACGTGGAGGTGACTCCCACCGTGCGCGAGAACTTCACCCCCTGCGCCGTGTGGCTCGCCAACATCAAGACGGATGCCCAGGGCCGCTTCTCCGCAGAATACACCAATCCCGACACGCTCACGCGCTACCGCGTGATGGCCGTGGCCGCCGCCGGGACGGACAAGTTCGGCTCCGGCCAGACCTCCTACGAGGTGAACAAGGCCGTGATGCTGGAACCCGCCGCACCCGCCGCAGCCGCAGAGGGGGATGACCTGTTCATCCCCGTCACCGTCAGCATGAACCCGGACCAGCTGCCGGAGGAGTACCGCAACAAGCCCATCTCCTGGAACATCTCCCTGAACGCGGAGAATGCGGCGGGGCCGGGGGGGCCGCTCTATGTCACCCTCACCGGCAACACGCCCGTCACCACCTATGTGCCCGTGCGTTTCCCCAAGGTGGGAGAGACCACCCTCACCTGGACCGCCACCCCGCAGGAGGAGGCCCTGCGCGACAAGGTGGATTCCGTGCGCGACCGCTTCACCGTGGTGCCGCCCACGCCTTTCCTGCGCGAGGCCCTGTACGAGCCCGTGGAGGCCGGGGAAAGCCGCAAGGCCGCCGATTTGGTGTCGCTGGATTTCCGCAGCGACAGCCGCGTGTCGCTGGACTTCTCGGCCAACCCGCTTATCGGTGCCACGCAGGGTATGGACATGCTGGTGAACTATCCCTACGGCTGCTCTGAGCAGCTGGCATCCGGCATGCTGCCGTGGATCCTGCAGGACGAGCTCGCGCCTTGCGTGGGCATGCAGTACCCGCAGGGGCAGACCCGCGCCACCGTGATTGCCAAGAGCGTGAAGACGCTTTCCGAGCGCTTCACCTCCGGCAAGGGCTTCTCCTACTGGGACAGCGGGGCCGTGACGCCGTTCAGCCCGCATGTGGCGCTCAGCCTGCTGCTGGCGCAGGACAAGGGAATCTCCCTGCCGTACAACATCAGCACCGCCAACCTGGTCAAGATGCTCGTGAACGCCACGGCGAACAAGGATGAGCCCGATGCCGCCGTGTACGCCGCCTATGTGCTGGCGCGCGCCGGCAAGCTCACGCCGGATCTGCTGGCCCAGGCGGAGAAGCAGCTGCCCAAGAACGCGGATGCCCGCCTGGTCTGGGGTTTGGCTCTGGCCGCCCGCGTGAGCGGCAGCCCGCGCGCGGACGAGCTGTGCAAGGCCGCTGCCAAGGCGCAGGAGAAGGAAGCGTGGCTCTACCTGCCCGCCGTGCGCACCCTGCGCATGCTGGAGCAGATTGCCCGCGACCCCAAGAGTGCCCGCACCACCGCAGCCGTGCGCGAGTATGTGGCGTATGACGCCCAGCACTTCAACTCCACCTACGGCAACGCCTGGCTCATGATTGTGCTGCATGAGTTCATTGCCCACTCGGATATCCAGAACGCCCGCGCCGTGGTGAACGGAAACGAGCTTGCCCTGCAGAAGATGTGGCACCAGGACACCACCGTGGGTGCGGCGAACGCCTTCTCCTGCACGGAGGGCACCGCCTACGCCTGCGGTTTGGCGGAGGGCTACCAGAACAAGGCCCAGGAGCCGCGCATGGTGGACGAGGGATTCAAGGTGACCCGCCGCTACGAGCGCTACGCCGGCAACAACACCTGGGTGCCCACCGCCCAGTTCTCCGTGGGTGACGTGGTGCGCGTGACGCTGGAGTGCACGCCCACGCGCGACACCGGGCGCTTCACCGTGCTGGAGGACCGCCTGCCCGCCGTCTTTGAGGCCGTGAACCCGGAGCTCACCTCGCAGGATGTTCCCGCCGAGCTGCGCAGCAACCCCTCCATCGGCTGGAGCTTCACCTCCTGGGTGGACAACAAGGTGTACGGCAAGGATCGCGTGGCCTTCTTCACCTCCCACGGCGGAACGATGAAGTGCAGCTACATCGCCCGCGTGGTGAAGTACGGCAAGGTGACCGCGCCTGCCGCCAAGGCGGAGATGATGTACACGCCGCAGAACTACGGCCTCTCCATCCCGCATGTCATCACCGTGACCTGGCCGGAGGTGGAGGGCCCCGAAGCCCCCGCATCCAAGGCTGACAAGTGATGCGCCGCCGCACCAAAGCCGCCGCTGCCGTGATGGTTTGCGCCACCGCGGCAGCGGCTGCGTGCTGGTGGGTGCTGCCGTTCTGCGTGGCGCCCGCCGCCCTGCCGCTCGTGCCGGACACGCATGTGTACGACCGCAACGGCGAGATGCTGGGCTTTCTGAAGGATGCGCAGGGACGCCGCTGCCGCCTGCCGCAGGGTGAGCTGCCGGAGGTTCTGGTGCGCGCCGCGCTCGCGGCGGAGGACAGGCGTTTCATGAGCCACGGTGGCGTGGATTTGCTGGCGCTCGC
>JAZUGI010000137.1:0-2511 GCA_045641125.1 Akkermansia sp. | reverse complement strand
CGTCCGAAGCCGCGGCCCTGAATCACGACTACGTGTACTTCAGGCTCACCGGAACCGTTCCGGAGCCCGCCACCAGCACACTGAGCCTGCTGGCGCTTGCCGCCCTTGCCGCCCGCAGGCGCAGGAAGTAAGCCCCTGCCCGGGCAAGGATTCCCGAAACAGCCCCATCCGCCACCCGGCGGGTGGGGCGCTTCTTTTGCCCGCTCCCGGCACCACGGCCGCGCGTTATTTGCAGAAGCGGCGGATGATTTTGCGCTTGAATTCGGTGAGGGGGAGGTAGCGCAGGGGGATATCCCAGAGGGTGGTGTTGGTGAGCACGGATTTGCGGTGGGAGAAGGCATCGAACCCGGCTTTGCCGTGGTAGGCGCCGATGCCGCTGTTGCCCACACCGCCGAAAGGCAGGCCGGGCACGCCGAGGTGGACAAGGGTGTCGTTCACGCAGCCGCCGCCGAAGGAGAGGCTGCGCAGCAGGCGGCGGCGGTTTTTCAGGGAGGAGGAGAAAATGTAGCAGGCAAGCGGCTTGGGCAGCGCGCGCACAAAGCGCTCCGCCTCATCCAGATCCCGTATTTCAATCACGGGCAGGAGCGGGCCGAAAATCTCCTCCCGCATGATGGGAGAGAGCTGGTTGACGCCGCCCAGCAGGGTGGGTTCCACGCGCATGGTCTCCATGCTGCCGCGGCCGCCGCAGAGGACGCGCAAGTCTTTCATGAGCGCGCCGAGGCGGGCCATGTGCTCCCTGGAGATGATGCGGGCGTATTCCTGGTTGTGCAGGGGGTCGTCCCCCAGCATCTTTTTCACCTCTGCGGCAAAGGCCTCCACAAAGGCATCCTTCTTTTCGCGAGCCACGAGAACGTAGTCCGGCGCCACACAGGTCTGGCCCGCGTTGATGATTTTGCCGAAGGCGATGCGGCGTGCGGCGAGCTTGATGTTGGCGGTGGCATCAATGATGCATGGGCTCTTGCCGCCGAGCTCCAGGGTAACGGGCACCAGGCGCTCCGCGGCGGCGTGCATGACCTGCTTGCCGATGGCGGGGCTGCCGGTGAAGAAGATGCAGTCGAAGGGCTGGTGGAGGAGCTGGCGGGCCACCTCCGGACCGCCCTGCACCACGGCCACGTAGTCCTCGGAGAAGCGCTCGGCAATCATGCGCGCCAGCAGCTCGTTGGTGTGCGGGGTGTATTCGGAAAGCTTGAGCACGCTGGTGTTGCCGGCGGCAATGGAGCTCACGAGGGGGTCCAACGCGAGCAGCACGGGGTAGTTCCAGGGGGAGATGATGAGCGCGCAGCCGTACGGCTCCGGGCCCACACGGGAAAAGCCCGGGAAGAGCACGGCCGGCGTATGCACCCAGCGGGCGCGGGACCATGAGCGCACATGCCGCATGGCGTAGCGGATGCTGCGCGTGAGCATGCCGATTTCCGTGAGCAGGGCCTCCTCCTCGCTCTTGCCCAGGTCCGCCTGCAGGGCGGCGCAGAGCTGCGGGGTCCACTCCTGCAGGGCATCCAGCAGGGAGCGCAGGGCGCGCTTGCGGAACCCCACATCCAGCGTGGCTTGGGATTGGAAGCGGCGGCGCTGCTTTTCCAGAACGGGTAACATGGTGCGGCGGGAGGGGGGTTAGGAGTTGCGGTCTGCGGCGGCGCGGGTGAGGCGGTCCATCATGGCGGCTCCGGGCCCCACGGTGGGCAGCTCCTCTGCCACAATGGCGTCCACGCCCTCGCATTCATCCATGGCGCGCATCACGGCGAACAGGCGCACCGCGGCCTCTGCCAGGCGGCCGCTGCCGGGTGAAAGGGACATCTTCTCCGCCCAGCAGTCCATTTGCGCAAGCTTGGATTCCCCCTTGTAGGAGATAAGGCCGTAGCGCACGCCGGGCTGCGGGGAGAAGGGGCCGAAAGGGCTGCAGAGGGTGAGCGGCTTGCTCGGCGCGTAGTGGCTCTTGAGCTGGCCGGGGGCGTTCGGCGCGGCGGGGGTATCCTCCGCGGCATCCTTGGCACCCTTCTTGGCAGGCTTGATGATGCGGCACACCTCGCGCAGCTTCTCGCGGGTGATGGGGCCCTCGCGCAGGATGCGCACGGCGGGGTTGCCCTTGTCGTCCAGGCAGGGGGCCAGGATGGTGCTCTCCAGGCCCTCGGAGCAGGCCCCGGCATCCAGCACCAGGGGAATGGCACCGCCCAGCTCCTTGAGCACGGCGGCGGCGGAAGTGGGGGATATGTGGCCGAAGCGGTTGGCGCTGGGGGCCGCCACGGGGTGGCCCAGGGCCTTGGCCACGCCGCGCATGGCCTCGTGGCTGGTCACGCGGCATGCCACGGTGGGCAGGCCGCTCGTCACAATATCCGGCACGCACGCCTTGCGCGGCAGCACCAGGGTCATGGGGCCGGGCCAGAACTCTGCGGCCAGCGTGTCCACCAGCCCGCGCAGCTCCTGCGGCACATCCGCAATGTCATGCACGGCGGCGGCGTTCGGCAGGTGGCAGATAAGCGGGTCGAAATGCGGGCGCGCCTTCACCGAAGTCGGAGG